>BDSY01000101.1 GCA_002897895.1 bacterium BMS3Abin06 | reverse complement strand
AATAAAAAACCACTGGGCTGGAGTGCTAAGATGGTATGACAGTAAAATTAACAATGGCATATTAGAAGGTCTTAACAGTTTGGTGCAAGCTGCTAAAGCAAAAGCAAGAGGATATAGAACTTTTAAAAACTTTGAAACAATAATTTACCTTCTTACAGGTAAATTAGATTTCAGTAAAGTTGGTTTACCCACTTGAAATGAGAAAGAACCTTAAAAAAATTGGTAATATTCAGCCATCAGCTTTCAGCGGTCGGGTGTATGACAAATTATCATGTTTTTCTGATGCATCTGACATGTTACATGCAATTGGATGAGAGCCTAATTGATAAATTGGGTCTTTTTTGATCGAAGGAACAACTAATATTCGACTATTTTCTTTTAAAATCTCTACTTCAATGATACCTTCCAAGAGAGCTTTAGGAATCAAAACCCCTTGTTTGGTTACCTTTGCCTTCATGGTGGCCTCCTTGATTGAAATATATTATTTAATACTTTTTAATATTTTACTCGAAACATATTAAAAACGTAAAGCATAAGTTGGATGGCAGGTGGAAAAGGAAACGTAACCAACTGAAAGCATAGGGGGCTACACATTTCACCTCTCCCTGTTCCTTCCCGGACAGACTGATTTATATCAAATCTCGACTACCACTTAATTTTTTGCCAATTAATTCACTACTTACAAGATGGATATAAATCCCAGCCTGCAAAAATTAACGCAGTATATAGAAGATGAAGGTTTCAAGGGTTATGACCCTAAATCCGTGGGGTCAAATCTTTCATTGTGACAAAGAGAAAAATAAGGAAGCCTGTTAAAGATTGACAGTATTTCAGCCACTTCTCAATTCCAAACAAAAAAATTAAAAATCTATCCGCAGATTACACAAATATTAAAATTTCGTATTTAAAAAATCCGCTCATCTTTCGGGCACAGCACGAAGGATTATTCTTAGAAATTAAAGCAAATTTGACAGGATTAACAAGATGGTCAGGAAAAAACAAGAATGATGTTACAATCTTTATTATAGGAGCCTCTTGCAAAAGACGCGAATTGTCACCTCGGAATCGAAATGACAGTTGGCATCTTTTTAGACTTTTAAAAGTTTCTTTTTCAAAAACCTCATAGTATAATAAATCATATTAAAAGAGGGGAAACTATGAGAAATCCAATAATAGAGTTAAGTAAACAACAGGTGATTAGTGTCTTAGTTCAATTTCCACCGGAAGAGTTGAAAAATGTCATTGATACTCTGTTTAAACAAAAACTGTTTGAACCACCCAAACTTGAAGAGATAACAAGAGAAGCCTCTACAATAGTGAAAAGAGAGGGACTGAACCCTGAAACTGTAGAGGATGCAATAAAGTGGGCAAGAGCAAAAAAGTAGTTATCGACACCAATGTTTTTATATCAGGGTTTGGGTGGGATGGAAAACCAGAGGAAATATTAGCACTCCTGAAAGATAGATATATAAATAGTGTCTGTGTATAAACTCAACAATAGAGCCGTCATTCCCGCGATCTGTTGGGCGGGAATCCAGTCTTTTCAGTGAGTTCTGGATACCCGACTACAGACTTCGGGTATGACAAAAACAAAAAACAGCAGTTTATACACAGACTCTAAATAGACATGGAAGCGGTTTGCTGTTGTTCACAGTTTTTTCAGGAAGTGGTAAATCTACTCTTGCACATGCTGTAGAGGCGCGTTTACATAAAATGGGAGTTTTATTTTATTCGGGACAGGGTTATTCCTTTGATATTTGACATCGTATTATCTATATCAATAGAATATAACTAAGAGCCGATAGGAGGTTTCTTTATGGCACCTACTGTTATAGAAAAGAAAAAATACACCTACAAGGATTATCTTAAAACCCCTGAAGATGAGAGACACGAGCTCATAGGAGGAGAATTGCTTATGACACCGTCACCTGTCCCAAGACATCAAAGGATTTCAAGAAAGATCGAGTTTGTACTTGAGAAGTTTGTAACTGAAAATGACCTTGGAGAGGTATTTTATGCCCCTTGCGATGTATATCTTGATGATGAAAATGTTGTACAGCCTGACATCATGTTTATCTCAAAAGAGAGATTGAATATCATAGGTGAAAAGAACATACAGGGTGCACCAGAGCTTGTGATAGAGATAATCTCGGAAAGTACAGCTTACAGGGATTTTGTGCAAAAAAAGAAACTATATGCAATATCCCGTGTAAAAGAATACTGGATAGTAATTCCCGAGGAAGAATCAATAGAGGTATATGTTCTTAAGGATAATATCTATACGCTTTATAAAGCCTATGGCAAGGAAGAAACCCTTGAATCATTATCCCTGAGAGACTTAAAGATAGGGCTGAAAAGTATATTCTGAAACCTTCCTGAATTATTTTGTTGCAATCCAGAGAACCAATTGCATATAAAAAATTATAGTTTTTTTTGTCAAAAACTTGTGTATATCTTCCTGTTTGCATCAATCATAAAAGCAAAGGACCTCCACTCACTAAATAAACATTAATAAAAGAAGATATTAGTTAAATTTGTTTAGTCTTTACCAATAAGTTCTCCATTTATAAATTTTCTATAGAGTTATTTAAAACGACAAAAGAAAAACTGATTAAAATGTTTCAAAAAGTGATTAGAGGAAATTGACCAATGATGGATTCATCTGCCGCTAATAATTATCGCCTTGGACTAATAACATTACGGAATATTCTATTCCTTTTATTTAATATAATTACGATCGTCATTTTTTATGTGCCTTTAAGAGATCTATTTTCACTATCACTTCATGAAGCAACTTATTCTCACATTATGTTGATACCGCTAATAAGTGGGTATTTTATTTATTTAGAAAGAAAAATAATATTCTCGGTAACAAAATACTCTTTTATTGTCGGAAGTATTTTCATGCTGATCGGTATTACACTATATCAATTCGGAAAGATTCAGAGTGATATATTCAATCAGAATGACTATCTATCTATCATGACCCTTGCATCAATATTGTTCTGGTTTGGCGGTTTTGTAGTTTTTTATGGAATTCAATCCTTCAGAAATATGCGATTTCCTTTTTTGTTCCTTATTTTTATGGTTCCAATACCTGCTTTTATACTGGATAGAGTTATTATATTTTTACAGAAGGGATCGGCTGAACTTTCTTACAGGATTTTTAACATAACAGGTGTTGCACCTATGAGGGATGGATTTACGTTCCATTTTCCTTCACTGAGTATTGAGGTTGCAGAGCAGTGCAGCGGAATTCGTTCAAGTATTGCACTGTTTATAACAAGTGTTATTGCAGGCCATTTTTTTCTTAAAACGAACTGGAGGAAAACTGTTTTATGCTTAATTGTTTTCCCTGTTGCTGTTTTTAAGAATGCAGTGAGGATTGTTACAATTACTATGCTCTCCATTTATGTTGATGAATCTTTCCTCACAAACAGTCTTCTCCACAAAAAAGGTGGAATTTTATTTTTCATTTTGGCTCTTTTTGTTATGGCACCGGTTTTATGGTTACTGAGAAAATCAGAAAAAAGTACGAATAGTATAAGAAAAAGAAGTTAACTGTTTCCGTTAAAAAGGTTTTGCTGCGAAAGGAGGTTGCGCGGTCTATCTTTTTAGGTTGCCCCAGAATACAACCTATCAAAAATTTAAGAGGTTGTCGTTCTTGATAAAAGAGCATAGATTGCCATATAAGACTTCGATGTGATAAAGCGCTTCTTCCAAGTTTTGTGTGGAAGCAAAAGAACGGAAATAATACTAAGGAGGGCATATCTATGATTGGGAAAATATCTATGGTGACGGGCGCGACTTCAGGAATAGGCGAAGCAACAGCCCATGCTTTGGCAGAGCGGGGATCATCTGTAATTGTAGTTGGTCGTAGTCAAAAGAAGTGTTTAGATACGGTAAAAAAAATTAAAAGAAATACATGTAATGAATCTGTTGAGTTCATGTTAGCTGACCTGTCTTCACAGAAAGATATCCGTCAATTAGCGGAGCAGTTTAAACAGAGCTACCAACGCCTGGATGTTTTGATAAATAATGCCGGGGCCAAGTTCACCTCACGCCTTCAGACAGTAGATGGTTGCGAGATGACCTTTGCCCTGAACCATCTGGGATATTTCCTTCTGACTAACTTGCTGCTTGAAGAGCTGAAGGCCAGTGAGCAGGGACGTATCATTAATGTCTCATCTGGTTCACACGGTGGTTGCTCAGGGATAAATTTTGATGATCTTCAAGGCCGGGATGGATATATAGGCAAAGTTGCGTATGCACAGTCTAAACTCGCCAATCTTCTTTTTACATATGAACTCGCAAGGCGTTTAAAAGACACAGGGGTAACAGTAAATGCTTTGGAACCGGGAGGTGTGATCACCAACTTCTGCAAGAACAACGGCTGGGTAAGCTGGAGTAAGCATGTGGTAGCACATATATTGGCAAGAAATTTAATCGGACCGGCTAAAGGCGCGAAGACGAGCATCTATCTGGCAACTTCACCTGATGTCAAAGGGGTTAGCGGAAAGTATTTTTCGAAACAGAAAGCTGTTCGCTCATCAAATGCCTCTTATGATGAAGAAGCTGCTATACGACTTTGGGATATTAGCCTCAAATTGACCGGCTTATCCCAATCTCATAACGAAAAGCAAACAATATAATTTAGCGTAATAATTTCGCTCTATATAAGGTGTTGGCTTTATTCATGTACTGCGTTTTATGATTATTTTTCTTTAATTGAATTGTACGATTCACTTATAATGAATTGCATTTTGATAGTGACAATTTCCATATTAGATTAGTAAAATATTATATAACTCTACTAAGTTGGTGATTAGAATATGATTAAGAAAATTTTTTCATCATTATGTTTTTTCTTGCCGTCATCAGTTACGTGTGTAATTTTTAGACTACTTGGGCATAAAATTGGCAGAAATGTGAAATTGCCTGTTTTTTCGTATATTTATGCTGAAGAAATTTACATAGGCAATGATGTTGATATTAGACAGTTAGTGCTTATAAGCGTGTTTAAGTTGTCAATCGGGAATAATGCAATTATAAGTTTTGGAACGCAGATCAAAGGTGATGGAAATTTTTCTTCCGGAGATAATAGTTTTATTGGCGCTCAATGTGTAGTTCACTGTGATGAAGATGTGAAAATCGGATTCTATTCGGGACTTGGGCCAAGATGTACAGTGTATACTCATGGATCTTTTTTGCCGGTAACAGACGGATATCCTGTAAAGTTTGAAAAAGTTGTGTTGGAAGATTATGTTTGGACCGGGATGGTTGTCACAATTTTGCCAGGTGTTTATATTGAATCAAACTGTATAATAAATCCGGGGGTTGTATTAAAATCCAGGATTAAATCAGGCACTTTTGTTGAATGCAGCCCCACGGCATTTCGTGAGTTAAATTTGAACAGATTACTGAAGTTTTCCAAGAAAACCAACTTATACTATCATGAACAAATTTTGAATGGTTTTCTAACAAGTCACCAAATAAAATATAAACATAATGAAACGGATAATAGTTTTGTGGCCGGGAATAAATATGTATTCAGATATTTTCCGGAAGACAACATAATAGTACTTATATATAACAAAAACAAAAAGATAACGTATGATTTAAAGAATTATTATACAGATTATTCGAATCTGAAAATTCATAAAGATTTTTTGTATTTTCTAAGACGTAGATTTGGACTTACTCTTCGAACTAATTACTGACAAATTAATATATTTATGATAATAGATCATATTGGAATAGTTGTTAAATCCATTGAAAAAGGTATTGAACACTGGGAAAAAGTGTTTGAATACAAAAAGATGACAAATGTTGTTATAAATTCGAGACAAAAAGTCAGAGTTGTTTTTCTCAGCAAAGAGAATTCATTGACTGTTAAATTAATTGAGCCTACAGATGAATCATCGCCAACATACAAATTTGCCAGGAAGGGTGGCGGATTGCACCACATATGTTTTAAATGCGAGGATATGAATAAAGAGCTCAAACGATTCAGTGAAAAGGGTTTACGTGTTTTGGCAGCACCACAACCCGGCGAGGCTTTTGGGAATGAAAATATCGCTTTTGTCTATGCAAAACAAGGATTAAACATAGAACTTATCGAGACTGATATAAAGGCTGGACGCTTATTTTAAAGATAAAATATAAAGCTTCGACCAGTGAAGGAAAAGAATTTAACTCTATCTTTTTTCGGACAGTACTAAAAAGCGGCACATAACGCAGTTTTAAAGCTGGAATGATATCAAGACGACTGTTTATACAAAAAGTCTTAGTGACATTAAGTTCTCTATCATTTGCTCGGAAAATATTTGCCGGGACGCCACCTTATCGAAAAAGAACCGGAGAAGAATGCTGCATTTTATACAGGGCAATCAATAGTATGCCTGACTTAAATATCTCTAAATTAATTGACCTGATGGGGGGAATTGAAAAGCTGATTGGATCTGATGATATTGTCGTCATAAAACCTAATGTTCAGTGGTGGAATCAGGGCGCTCCGAACTTGTCTTCTTTAAAAAGATTTATTGAATTGATTATGGAACGGTCCGGAGGGTTTCAAGGGGAAGTAGTAATTGCAGAAAACTGCCACCGCGGGAAAAGTCCTTGGACCTCGATGAGTTCAGGATGGGCACAGCCTTTTCAATTGAATTCTGATATTCCGGGAATAGATAATTTTAATGATCTCTGTGTTTTATTAAAGAAAAAGTATGACAGTAGATTTTCAGTTGTGCATTGGATCGATGTTGATGACGGCGGTAGAAGGGTCTTCTCTCCTCAAGATGGAGATGGTTATGTTTATTGTGATGGGACAAGAGGTGTACCATTGATAAAGTGTGACAATGAAGTTTTTGGAGAAGATTTGCGCGAAACTATTATGACATACCCGATCTTTACTACTGACAAAGGTACAGTTGTAGATTTTAAAAATGGTGTCTGGGAGAAGGGATTGTATACAGAACAACCACTTCGTTTTATTAATTTTTCTGCCCTGAATCATCATGGTATTTACTGTGGAGCAACAAGTGCTATAAAAAATTATATGGGAATAAGTGATTTAAGCGGGGGACCTGACCCAAATGACAGAGGGGTTTTGACTAAAAAATACTATAATTTCCATTCATTTCCATTTGACAAATGGGCTTCTGGACCGAAAACAGGCATGTTAGGAAAAGAGGTCGGTACCTTTATGAAGACAATCCGTAAGGCTGATTTAAATATCACTACTGCTGAGTGGGTTGGCATGTCCTCAAGGGTTGATCCTCCCGTAAGCCATACCCGTGCAGTCCTTGCCTGCGCAGACCCTGTTGCCCTTGATTATCACGCCACAAAATACATACTCTATCCTAATTCAAAGATACCGATTCATAATCCTGATAATAAAAGGGGGCCTTTGCACCAGTATCTCATGAAATGCGCTGAATCAGGCGACTCTGTCATTGATGAAGAGAAGGTAAGGGTAATCTCGTATGATTTTAAAAAGGGAGCTTTTCAAAAGGACAATGAATTGCTTATTAGTGGTGAAAAAACATGGGGGAACAGTTTGAAAGATATTGGGAAGTATTTAACGCTAAGATATTTGATCTGATATGAAGTTTCTAAAAATATTTATACTTATATGTGTGGAATAGCCGGCATATTTAACATGAATGGAAATAAAGAGATATCTATGGATACTCTGAAAGGTATGGCTGCGATATTGAAACATCGCGGACCTGATGGTGTCGGATTTTACAAAGATGAGAGGATTGGGCTTGTTCACACAAGATTGAGTATCATTGACTTGGAAAGCGGTTGGCAACCGATACATAATGAGGACAAAACCATATGGATAACATTTAATGGAGAAATTTTTAACTATATAGAGCTAAGAAAAGTTCTTGAGGATAAGGGACATAAATTCTACACGAAGTCTGATACAGAAGTAATAGTTCATTTATATGAGGCTTACGGAACAGAGTGCCTCAAACATCTTAATGGTCAATTTGCTTTTGTCATTTGGGATAAAAATCAGGAAATATTGTTTATTGCCAGAGACAGGGTTGGTATCAGGCCGTTATTTTATACATTTATTAATGGATCGATTATGTTTGCGTCGGAAATAAAATCTTTGTTCGCGGACAGCAGGGTGAAGCGCGAAATTGATCCCCGTGCGCTGGATCAGATCTTTACTTTCTGGATGAATATTCCTCCAAGGACGGCATTTAAGGAGATAAGGGAACTTCCGGCAGGGCATTATATGATAGTAAAAAACGGCAATTACCAGGTAGAGCAATATTGGGATTTGGACTTTACCCCTGACGACTCTGTTAAATCAGAGGAAGAATACGCTGAAGAATTAAGGGAGCTATTGATTGACTCTACAAGGCTTCGGCTTCGGGCTGATGTGAGTGTAGGGGCATATTTGAGCGGCGGCATAGACTCTTCAGTAATTACAACATTAATAAAAAAATATACTAATAATCCTTTAAGGACATTTTCCGTAGTTTTTCATGATGAAGTTTATGATGAGAGTATATATCAGAAGCAAATGATTGAACATTTAAATACGGATCACAGTGCAATTAAGTGCTCCTATTCTGATATCGGTAAGATTTTCCCGGATGTTATCTGGCATACCGAGATGCCGATTTTAAGAACTGCTCCTGCACCTCTTTACCTGCTATCAAAATTAGTCAGGGAGAATGGATATAAAGTCGTTCTTACGGGTGAAGGAGCAGATGAGATTTTAGCGGGATATGACATATTTAAGGAAACAAAAATACGTAAATTCCTGGAAAAATTTCCGGATTCCAAATTCAGACCACTTATTCTGAAGAGACTCTATCCATATCTTGCAAATTCCCCCACAAAATCCGTGCAATATTCCAGGGCTTTTTTTGAAGTTGATACAGATAGCTATCCCGAAAGATATTACTCACATATACCACGTTGGGATATGACATCGAAGATAAAACTTTTCTTTTCAGACCATATCAAAGAAGAATTAAACGGATATAAAAAATTCGGCGAACTTTCTTCATTATTATCAGATAATATCGACAGTTTTGATTATTTATCGAAGGCACAATATCTGGAGATAAAAACGCTTCTTTCAAACTATCTCCTTTCTTCCCAGGGAGACAGGATGGCGATGGGCAATTCAGTAGAGGGCAGATACCCTTTCCTTGATCACAGAGTGATGGAATTCTGCTGCAAACTACCTCCAAATGTGAGGATGCAAACGTTAACGGAAAAGTACATTCTCAAAAAGAGCATGAGTGACTTGTTGCCCGTGACCATAACAAAAAGAACAAAACAGCCTTATATGGCGCCTGACAGTAAAAGTTTTTTTAACAGTGGAACTTTGGATTATGTTGAAGAAATGTTTTCAGATAGCGCCTTGAAAAGGTGTGGATGTTTTGATATTAAGAAGACAAAAAAAATATTTGAAAAATGCCGCAAAGGATTGGCTATAGGTTTTAAAGATAATATGGCTTTTGTCGGAATACTTTCTACTCAACTTCTTTACAATCTTTTCATTGAACAATTCCCGGCAAATACATTAAATGAGGAAATTAAATCTAAAGGTAACTATTCAGGCAGGCACAAAGGCACATAGTGGCAAAGGCACAAAGTGAAAAAAAGGATGAAAACTTTTCCTGTATTTCTCTAACCCTTTGTGCCTGTGTGCCTTTGCCACTTTGCACCTGAGTAGTTACATCTAAAGAACAAAAAATGAAGCTTGCCTGAGGTGACTATGGAACAAATTAAACAATCAGTAAAAATGTTTATATTAGAGAATATTCTTTATGAAGATAATGAGAATGCACTTGATTATGACGATTCTTTTCTTGAGAAAGGGATTATTGATTCCACGGGAGTGTTGGAAGTCGTTGGTTTTATTGAGGAAGAGTTTAATATCTCTGTTGACGATGAAGAACTGATACCGGAAAATCTTGATTCGGTTAACAACCTGGCAAGGTTTATTAAAGAGAAAAGCGGAAAGTAAGCAATCAGAACAGAAAAAGTAATTATGCTATATAAATATCTTGCAGATACAGCGAATGCTCAGCCTGATAAGGTAGCAGTTATCCAGGGAAAGAGAAGAGTGACGTATAAAGAACTGAATCTCGGTATGTCACAAATTGCCTGTTTCCTTCTAAAAGAGGGAGTGAAGGCAGGCGACAGGGTTGGCATTATATCAGACAATTCCCCCGAATATATAAGTTCATATCTTGGAGTGCATAAGGCAGGGGGGATTTCCGTTGCCATAAATCCGCAATATTCTGCTTACGAATTTAATAAAATATTCTGTAATTGTCTTCCCCGTGTCCTGATTGTCGAAAAGAAATATTTAAAATCTGTTTTAGAGGCCATTCCTGAAGTGACTTCTTTAAAGACCATTATAATTATGGATGATCGCAAAGTGAAGGATTTATTAGCGTTTATAACCAAAAGAATAACGATTCCTTCACACATCAATTTTTTTACGTTGCAAGATGTTATTCAGGATTATGGAGGCAACAGTGTTTGCCCTTTCATTGATCAAAAAGATATTGCCTCGATAATATATACTTCGGGTACTACAGGCGATCCAAAAGGAGTAATGCTTTCACATGAAAACTTTGTAACGAATGCAAATTCAATAATAGAATATCTTCACATCACGCAGGAAGATAGAATTATGGTTATCCTGCCGTTTTATTATTCATATGGAACTTCTCTTTTGACGACTCATATAATAGCAGGTGGTTCATTAGTGCTTGAGAACAGCTTTATGTATCCAAACATAGTTTTGGATAAGATGTTTAAAGAAGGTGTTACAGGTTTTGCCGGCGTTCCATCCACATTTGCTATTCTACTCAACAGGTCAAATATACGAAACTATAGCTTTTCCGGACTTAGGTATGTAACTCAGGCTGGAGGCGCTATGTCTCCCAGGCATGCAAAAGAAATTTCAGCAATATTACCGGGGACAGATATCTATATTATGTACGGACAGACCGAGGCAACGGCCAGATTGACCTATCTGGATCCGGAGGATTTCCATAGAAAACCAGGGTCCATTGGAAAGGCTATTCCGGGAGTCAAAATTGAACTGATAAAAAATGACGGAACAATGGCGGAAAATGGCGATGAAGGAGAGATCGTAGCCCAGGGTGGAAACATTATGGTTGGATACTGGAAAAATCCTGAGGAAACAGAAAGGATTTTAAAAGGGGGCAAACTTTACACAGGTGATTTGGCTGTGAGCGATGACGAGGGCTATCTAAAAATAATTAGTCGTAGAAGTGATATGATTAAAAGTGGAGCACATAGGATCAGTCCAAAAGAAATTGAAGAGGTCATTCTTGAAATGCCGGAGGTGCACGAAGTAGCTGTTGTTGGCACAGAAGATGAAATTCTTGGAGTTGCAATAAAAGCAGTTGTTGTGCTGAAAGACGGTCAAGAAATGGAAGGCAAAAAGATGCAAAAATATTGCCATCAAAAACTTGCGCCATTTAAGATTCCTAAAGAAGTAGTTATTGTTAATGAACTCCCAAAGACAAGTTCCGGGAAAGTACGGAAGCATTTGCTTGAAAGTTGATTGAGTTGAGGAGTTGAATAAGTGAACCATGAATAAACCTAATCAACAAAAAATTTGTTCCAACTGCATATTACCTGAAACTTTTCCGGGTATAAGGTTTAATGAGGAAGGTGTTTGTATTTTTTGCCAGAGGTTCCAGGGCAAGGAAGAAAAACTGGCTCAGGATAAGAAGAAATACGAACAAAAGTTTCATCAGTTACTCAATCAACTCAGTCAACCGTCTCACCGTTCCTATGATGTTCTCATGGCTTACAGTGGGGGGAAAGATTCTACATATACAATGTTTCTTCTCAAGACAAAATACAAATTAAGAGTGCTCGCATTAAGCTTTGACAACGGTTTTATTTCGGATACATCCTGGAGCAATATCAAGAATGTCACTGATAGGTTAGGTATTGATCTTATATCATTTAAGCCGAAATGGAGCATTTTGAAAAGTATCTTTACATACGCTTCTATGCATGAACTTTACTCAAAAAAGACGTTGGAGAGGGCCAGTACGATCTGCACATCCTGTATAGGGCTCGTAAAGTCTATTTGTTTGAAAACCGCCATTGAGCAGAATATTCCAATGATTGGTTTTGGCTGGTCGCCAGGACAGGCGCCTGTACAGTCTTCCATAATGAAAAATAATCCATCGCTTATCAAGATGACCCAGAAGGCCATTAAGGAGCCTCTCAAGAAAGTAGTTAGTGACGAGATAGAAACTTATTTCCTAAACGAATGGCATTATTCACAATCTGAAAGATTTCCATATAATGTTCACCCGATGGCATGGGAGTTTTATGATGAACGTATGATACATAAGGAGATAAAGAAATTAGGTTGGGAGGCCCCAAAGGATACAGATACAAATTCTTCAAACTGCCTTCTTAATGCTTTTGCTAATGAGATTCATGTAAAAAGATATGGGTTTCATCCTTATGTCTGGGAAATTGCGAATATGGTGAGGGAAGGTGTCATGTCAAGGGAAGAAGGTCATAACAAGATTTACCAGGAACAACCGGAACAACTAATTGAGTTCGCAAGACAGAAGCTGAACATTCAAGAAATATAGTCACTATATTTTCTCCGTGCTCTATGAAAACCTTTATAAATAGAACTAAGGTGAGCAGCCCCTAAGAGCCGGTAGCCTGAATTTCAAAGTGTGAAATTCAATACAAGAAATCCAAATCTGCTTATCTGAAGCCCCAGTGGGCCTCTTTAATTGCTGTTGCTGCTTGTGTTAGACTTTTAATAACACATTTTCAAATCAGGAGGAAAAATGTCTCTTGCAATAAGGAAAGAAAAAAAATTAAAGCATCTATATATTGAGAAAAAGAAAGGAGTCTGCGGGGGAGACGCTGTAATTACAGGGACAAGAATTAGCGTAAGCCTTATTGTGGAGTTAGAGCGCGCCAGTCATTCGGTAGATGAGATTATAACGATATATCCTCACATCACACACGCACAGGTTTATGACGCCCTCTCTTACTATTATGATCATAAAGAAGAGATTGACAAAATTATAGAGGAGAATAAAGAGGAATATTGGATGGAAAAGACCAAGGGTGAAGGTTGGAGAAAATAAAACTTTATATAGATGAAGATCTAACGGACCGTCTGGCAGTTTCTTTAAGAAGTAGAGGTTATGATGTAGTCAGTGCCCATGAAGTTAATATGAGAGGCAAAACGGATAAAGAACAGTTAGAATATGCAACAAAACATAACCGTGTAATTTTGACAAGAAATATCAAACACTTTGTGAATTTGCAAAGGGACTATTACAAGAGAAAGTTATCCCACAAAGGAATAGTAGTGACGAATTATCTTCCCTTTAAAGAGCTTATCCGAAGAACGACCAAATTCCTTAATGAAAATCGACTACCATGAAATAAAAAATCGATTGGATTGGTTGCAGAATTACAAATAAATATATTTGTAGAACCTCTTTTTTTATTGTTTCTTTTCTTTGTTAAAATCTAAGCATGAGAGAAGTAATAGAGCCGCAATCTGAAACCAACTTCATGTCCCGGATGTGTATGACAAATATTGTAGTTTATTTCTTCTTTTTTCTCTATGCTTTTGTTACTTTTGTTACGATTAAAGACTTGGCCCATATACATTCGTGCCAAGTTATTGAAAGCATACCACACCTGTGTGATGTTTTTTAGTCTTGCTTGTCAATAGTTTTGCATAGTGTGCAACAACGTTCCCAAAGTTCTTATTGCCATATACCAATTTTATCAATTTTGATTCAAAATTGCAAGAAGCAAGACTTGACCCCATATCTTTGCTGATGCCTTTAAAGGGGTGCCTTTCCTGGCCGCTGCATATCCTTAATTCACTAATTGACCTGAATAGTTACCATTTGGACCGATATACAATTCAGCCGCAAACACAAAAACTGCAAAAAAAGCAGTTCATGGACAGCCTGTAACGATTTGACGCTACATACGGGGGTCCCACAACTAATAATTCATAACGTTTTATAAAGCTGCATATGTGTCTTCGCAATCAAATCCCAGGATGTGGCAAGGGCGTAACTTTTCACATTATCAATAATGCTTTCTCTAAAGTTATTATTAACAAGCAGCTTTATTAAGATTTTTGCCAATTTGGAGGAGTCATCAGGATTAAAAACCAGTTCTTTTGATATCTCTCCTGGCACTTCCTCGAATTTTGGGATTTTGGATACAACAATCGGCTTAAATGCTCCTATTGCTAAATGGAGACTGCCACTTCCGGAATACCATTCCTGGAAATAGGGGAAAACCACAACATCCGAACAGTCTAAAACTAAGTCGATTTCATCATCGTGTATGTATCTTTTCGCAAAAATTACATGATTACTTACACCAAGTTCTTTGGCCTTTTCTTCATAGAGCTTTCGGGTTTCAAAATCTTCCTGGACCCAATCCCTGACATGTCCTGAAAAAAAGACATAGGCATCCGGTACTTTCTTAAGCACTTCAGGCAAAGCCTCAACGATTAACTCTTTTCTTTTTAGCTTGCCGAAAAATCCAAAAGAAAGAATAATTCTACTACTCTCCGGTAATTCAAACTTTCTCTTCGCTTCTATTTTATTTGCCTGTTCTAAGATTTCCGTACCATGTGGAATCACATGGAGGAGCTTTTCATTCACATTTTGTCTGACCAGCTCTTCCTTCATAGACACCTGATGAACAATAATCGCATTAACCAGCCGGCTCATTCTGAGGTTATATTCCTCAATACTCATAGCTTCTATATTCCAGTCATTAGTTTCGTTTGTATGTACAGTATGAAGGGTTAAAACAATCTTAGTCTTCTTTTTTAGCTCTTGCAGCAAGTTCAAGAATCGTTCATCAGGATTGAAGACAGCGAATTCATGTTGAATATGAACAATATCAGGACAAAACTCTGCCGTAGCCGCATTTATTTTTTGTACGTAGTCCTCTTTCCTGTTAAAGCAGGGCGATGTTTTAAATAATTTGTCTTTAATTTTTTTTGCGCCATTTTCAGCTACAATTGAGATTCTTAATTCTTTATTAATCCTCGACAAAGCCTGGGACAGGAAATTTGTATAAGTCCCTATTCCACATCTGATTGGTGGGTAGGTTGAGATATAGCTGATGTTCATTATTAACACCTCTTCATCTTTGTTTGAATATAAATATGAATTCTATTATACGCGATTCCGATTTAATACAGACTACCGACCGGTGAGTCGATTAATACTGTACAATGGTAGAGAACAATATCAAAAAGCTTAGACACTAACTCCACTTCTTTATTAGTAAATTCAACGTTTCCCATATTTTCCTCTTAACATAATACATTATGTATATTATGTTATTATAGAACTACTTTATTCCGAAAGCTTAATAAAAAAACTACTTAACCACATTGTGTTCCTATAACACTTCCGGATTGAGAAAACCTTATATAGGTGTTACGATAATGCTGCGCTTTAAAAAGAGTATAATTGATTGTGAATGCAATAGCCTGCGGTGTTGATTGAACAAGGAGATAAGGATTGTGATACAGAAAGAGAGGTGCCCCAACTTGAACCACAGTCGTTCAAATGCGCCTGTACGCCATTGCCCTGCGTGCGGTGATGTTGTAAATGAAAACATCGCGCCAGAGAAGTGCAGCAAGGAAAAACATGCAAAAAGCAGGCTTGACCGAAACAGATTTTGTGTGGATTGCGATGAGCAACTCATTCAGGGAAGGTGAAAGTCATTTGGGTTGTGGACGGAGAGTAAAACATGGATAAATAAATGGAGTGAGGTAGGTAGGAATTTGAGGCCTGGATCAGAGACAAAACCGGATCGGACTTTAGCTGTCGTATCAGCTCACGGGAAAGCAATCACTAACCGGGGGATAGTTGCTAATCTCTTTCCAAAGAATATCGAGCAAAGCAACAATGTTTTTTACTGATAAAAAATATTTATCGAATAACATAGAGGAGGTAAGAAAGACATGAATAAGATCAAAATCGCAATCATAGGAGTTGGAAACTGTGCCAGCTCCCTGATTCAGGGAATCCACTATTACAGGGGAGCAAACCCCCGGAATGCCATCGGGCTGATGCACTGGGATATCGGGGGATATAGTCCATGCGATATTGAGGTCGTTGTGGCCTTTGATATTGATAAACGCAAAGTCGGCGTTGATGTACACGAAGCCATCTTTTCCGCTCCCAACTGCACGACGGTTTTTTGCTCGGAACTCCCGAAATCCGGTATTGCCGTGCGGATGGGTAAGGCCCTGGACGGGTTTTCTGAGCACATGAAGAATTATGATGAAAAGCGCACCTTTGTTCTGGCCAATGAGCCGGAACCGACAGAGGAAGAAGTCGTCAGGGCGCTTAAGAAATCCGGCACGGAAGTCCTCATGAATTATCTGCCGGTCGGTTCCGAGGAAGCGTCCCGGTTTTACGCTGAATGTGCGTTAGAAGCAGGTGTCGCCTTTGTCAACAATATTCCGGTCTTCATCGCCAGTGATCCGGTTTGGGCAAAGCGTTTTGAGGAGAAAAATATCCCGATTATCGGTGATGATATCAAGGCCCAGCTGGGCGCAACCATTACCCACCGCACCCTGACCGATCTTTTCGCCAAACGCGGTGTCAAACTGGAGCGCACCTACCAGCTCAATACCGGCGGGAACACCGATTTTCTCAATATGCTCAACCGCAGCCGTCTGGCCTCAAAGAAGAAATCCAAGACCGAGGCGGTTCAGGCCGTGGCTGCAGAGCGTATGGACGATGAAAACATTCATATCGGCCCCAGTGATTATGTGCCCTGGCAGAATGATAACAAGCTCTGCTTCATTCGCATGGAAGGCAAGCTCTTCGGTAATGTGCCAATGAACATTGAGCTGCGTCTCTCCGTAGAGGATTCGCCCAATTCAGCGGGGGTTGCGATTGATTCAATCCGGTGTGCCAAACTGGCATTAAGCCGGGGATTGGGTGGTGTACTACATGCGCCGTCCGCCTATTTTTGCAAACATCCGCCGCTTCAGTTCACTGATGATAAAGCTTTTCAAATGACGGAACAATTCATCAACGGCAACATAGGAGACAATAATGAAGTGCCTGATTATCGCAGCCGGCAAAGGCAGTCGGCTACAGCAGAAGTGTAACAGCAAACCGCTAATTCCCATACTGGGCATCCCTTTGATTGAACGGGTCATCCGCTCTGCCATGGAGGCCGGGGCAGATGAGTTTTACGTTGTTACCGGGTATCAGGGTGACCGGGTTCGCTCCTTTCTGAGCCAGCTGTCTAATCGTCTCAAGATTCATATTACGCCTTTGACTAATGGGGATTGGGAAAAAGAAAACGGTCTGTCGGTACTCAAGGCGCAGGAATATCTGCACGAACCTTTTTTGCTGCTTATGGCGGACCATCTCTTTGATCCGGCCCTTGCCGGTGAGTTGATAGAGTTTCCCCTGGCCGATGGGGAGATCGCCCTCGGCGTGGACGGGGACACCCGCAATCCCCTCATTGATATGGAGGATGTCACACGGGTAAAGGTTGAAAATGGAAAGATTAATAGTATCGGCAAGGAGATAAGCGATTTCAACGGCTTTGATACCGGCATTTTTAAGTGCTCTCCCGCCATTTTTGATGCACTGGAGCAGTGCAAGGGAAAAAACGGCGACACCACCTTGTCCGGGGCTGTGAGGATTATAGCGAAAGAGGGACAAGCTAAAGCGATTAATACAAGCGGTTTCTGGATCGATGTGGATGATCCAGCGGCCTTCACGAAAGCGGAGAAGGCACTGCTGGATAATCTCCGTGATAAGTCCAACGACGGTCCTGTATCGCGCTACCTGAACCGGCCCATTTCAGTGATGTTTTCCCGCCGTCTGGCAAGGTTCAATGTCACACCCAATCAAATTTCCCTGTTCTCGTTCCTATGTTCAGTACTGGCTACCGGACTCTTTACACTTGGCGGGTATCTAACTATGCTCATGGGAGGTATTCTGGCACAGTTCGCATCCATCATTGACGGTTCCGATGGAGAAGTGGCCAGGCTCAAGTTCCAAAGCAGCGATTATGGCGGCTGGTTCGATGCGGTATTGGATCGATACTCAGACGCCTTTCTCCTTTTCGGTCTCACATGGCATGTGTACCTTAATACGTCAGGCAATCTCGTCCTCTGGATCGGGTTTGCGGCCATCATCGGGTCATTTATGTTGAGCTATACAGCGGACAAGTACGACAGCCTCATGCGTAACCGGATCAGCAAAGGAATCCGGCTCGGACGGGATATCCGTGTCTTTGTGATATTTCTTGGCGCCCTGTTCAATCAGGCATATTCAGTGCTTGTAATTATTGCTGTTCTGATGAATATTGAAACCATACGCCGTGTCATTATTTGCCGGGAATGTGAATAGCACAGACTGCGCAAAAGAAAGAATCAAGGCTGTCATCGCCGGTTCCAGGGTGCCGGAAGACCCGCTTCATGCCGAAAATACCCTTGAGTGGTTGTTAAAGCTTGATCCCGATGCCGATCAGGCTTTGCAGATCGCAGCGCTTGCTCACGATATTGACAGGGCTGTCGAGGATCAAAAAGTCCGCCGATCTGATTTTGACGATTATGATGCCTTCAAAGCCGCCCATGCGCGAAGCGGCGCAAATATATTGCGGGAGATACTAATAGAATGCGGCGTTGCCCGGGCCACTATCGACGAAACTTGCCGCTTGGTGGCACTTCACGAGGCAGGAGGCGATACCCGTTCTGATCTGCTCAAGGATGCGGACAGTATTTCCTACTTTGAGGTCAATATGCCCCTGTACTACCAGCGTGAAGGCCGGCAGGAGACCAAACGCCGATCTGTCTGGGGCTATCAGCGTCTATCAGCACGATTGAAAGAGGCAGTAAAGGATATAACATACGAAGACGAGACGCTGATTCGCCTTCTTGGAGAGGTGATTAAATGAAGATTCTCAATTATATTGTTATATTCTCACTTTATCTGGCTTTGTTGCCAGGTAGTCTTTTTGCTATCCAGGAAGATATTCCCTCCCCTTTGGCCTCTCATTTTAAAAAACAATATACTGATGACCTGGACGGACTGCTTGATAAACGATATATAAGGGTGCTCACCACCTTTAACAAAACCAACTTCTATTTATCAGGCGACAAACTATTTGGATTTGAATATTCCCTGTTAAAGGATTATGAAAAATTTCTTAATAAAAAATTTAAACGGAAAAACTTAAAGGTAGTTCTGGAATTTATCCCGGTCTTACGCGACCGGCTTATTCCTGCGCTTATTAACGGATACGGAGATATTTCAGCCGCTGGATTGACCATAACCCCTGAGCGTCTCAAGCAAGTAGATTTTACCAATCCCTATTTATCAGGCATTGATGAAGTTATTGTTGTAAACAAAAACGTGCTGATGATTAAAAGCCTTGAGGATCTGTCCGGGCGTAAAGTATTTGTGCGGCAAAGCAGCAGTTATTATGAAAGTCTTCTCTCCTTAAATAAGAAATTGATTTCAAAAAAGCTGTCCCCTGTACAGATAGTGAAGGTAGACGAAAATCTGGAAACCGAAGACATTCTTGAGCTCGTAAACTCCGGCGCTATCAAAATAACGGTAGCAGACAGCCATATCGCAGAAATATGGTCACGTGTTTTCAACAATATTCATATACTTGAAGACCTCAAAGTTCGGGAAGGGAGCAAGATCGCCTGGATGATCCGGAAAGACAATCCTCTGCTAAAGGACAGCCTGAATAAGTTTATAAGAAAGCACCGAAAGGGGACATTGCTCGGGAATATATATTTCAACCGTTACTACAAAGATACAAAATGGATCAAAAATCCTGTTTCCGATAAGGACCGGCTGAAATTAGAACAATATATTGAATTGTTTAAAAAATATTCAAAGCAATACGGATTTGACTGGATGCTTATTATGTCCCAGGCATTTCAGGAATCCGGGCTGGATAACAATAAAAAAAGTCACGCCGGCGCTGTGGGTATAATGCAGATTAAGCCTGCTACCGCCTCTGACAGGAAAGTCGGCATTAAAGACATTCATCTGCTGGAAAACAACATCCATGCAGGGATCAAGTATCTTGCATTTCTGAGAGATCATTATTTCAGTGATGCAGAGCTACGGGAAAAAGATCGTGTCCGGTTTGCACTTGCAGCATACAATGCAGGCCCTGCCAAGATTCGAAAAATCAGAAGGCTGGCCAAAAAAATGGACGTGGACCCGAATAGATGGTTCAGAAATGCAGAGCTTGCCGCACTGAAGTACATTGGTCAGGAAACAGTTCGATACGTCAGCAATATCAATAAATATTATTTAGTCTTCAGGTTTACTTTTGAGACGGAAAAAGTCCGCAGTTCCGAAAAAAAGAAATTCATTGGTAGATAGTGTCACTGGATTTTCAATCGCAGAAAATATACCAAATTAACGTAATATGGTTGCCAAATCTTGTATAGTAATTTAAAACCTTCTATAAATAGCTCTTCTGTTAGATTTTCTTATGGAGGGATCAAGCTTCTTTATATCCCTTTCAGCCCTGCGTGTATAAACAAGCTTGTAATTCATCAAGAAAAAATTTCTTTATGTGATTTTGTCTTTCCTGCTTTATACTCTGCCCTTGCTTCCTTAACGCTCTGTAAGTATTCAGGGGAAGTAATTGCGAGCAAATCCTCAATAAAAGCTTCTCTGTCGGCCTTCTTCATTTTCTTGACCGCCTCAATAATTTTATCAGTAGATATAGGCACTTTTAACTGAAGCATTGCGACACCTCCTTTTTTGCTATTTTAACATAAAGAGAACTCCAGGCATAATAAAATCTATCAAAGTTAAACCTCGATAATTTCAAGCAATCTCCGGGGAATAAGGACGTGCCCCAAAATCTTCACTCATGACAGGACTTTTACGCTATGGAACTATCTTAAAGGCATTGTCTTAACCAGTTCAGCCACGATCTTAGCCTGTACTTCACCAAATCGCCCGTTATCTTTTTGCACGCATGCAGCACCGCGGACGCAAATGACGTCAACGTCGGTAGCCCACAAATCAGGAAGTTCATCTTTTTTGATCGACCCGGCTATCCAGGCTTCTTTTTTGTGCTTATGGCATTCTTTGACAAAGTGTGTGATATCCTTTATTGCAGGAGGTTGCGACACACTAATCACGCATCCGAATGTCGTCAACGCTTCCGACGTTAACGAACTTCCAGAAAATGGTCTTTACCTTGATGTGTTTACTTAAAGGTCTCCACAAAAGCCCACGTATCATTAAGGATTCGAGCGTATTCGGCAATTCTGGTGTTTTAACCAACAGCTGACATCTCCTGTCTCGTCATCCCGGACGGCTGTGTTGGCCTGCCGACTTTAGCAGCTATGGAACAAGGCATCCCGGTGATTGCAGTACGCGAGAATAAAAACCGGATGCAAAACTGTTTGGAAGACTACCCATTCCAACCCGGAAAGCTATTCATAGTGGATAATTACCTTGAGACTGTTGGTGTTATGAATGCTTTGAAAGCTGGTGTTTCAGTCGAGTCAATTCGTCGCCCGCTTGCTGACACTCGTTGCGTCCGCAGTTCAGACCAAAACAAACAGGCGCAGCAAACAGTCACGGAAGAAGCGCCCAAGGTTGTCAGGCTTCATAGTAAATGATGGTGAAATTTTATTCTTGATATATTGAAGGCACTTATTATTAAATACAATTTATCAAATTCCATAGTTCAGGCTAGTTTATATGGTAAAATAAATCATGCGAAAAAAATCATTAAAAGAAACCAACCCGTACCTTAAAAACCCCGCCTTACGCAAGGCATTAATAAATCAATCTATTCCCTCATCAACTGCCGTTGAAGGTGTTTTAACCAAATACGATAAACTTAATAAATCTGCTGAAAAAAACTCATCTCCGTTGTCCGTGAATCCTCAGTGTCCTACGAATAACAGACATGAATATATTCTCCATCTCTTTATAATCACGATCCATCCCTGACTGTATAGCTTCAATATATGTTTTCTTCTTTCTGGCCATTCCACTGAAATCCAGAGGAGGCAGCCCGGCCTGCGCGGTCATTACATCTGCCAGAATACGGGCAGTCCTTCCGTTTCCCTCCCTGAATGGATGTATTAACACCAGCTCTGATTAAGGACAATCCTCTCGATATAATTTGCCATTAAAATTAAGATGTTACATTTTAACGGTAAGCGGCGTGATTCAGCAAGAAAAAAGTGTCAATAGAAGGATACAAATTGCAATTATTAAATTACGGTTTAATTGACTTGACACTCTTAACATGCAAACCCAATAATGCAATATGGGTAAAATCATCTTTACATCCATAATCTAAAGGTAATCTGATTCTATATGAAAATACTATTCGTTACGGACTTACATGGAGATACCGGGAAATATGATCGCCTGTTTAAGGCAGCAAGAGATTTTCAGGCGGATGCGGTAGTCAATGGCGGCGACATGCTGCCAAAAAGCGGGGACCTATTTGAGCAGGACAAATTTATCACCGGTTATCTCGAAAGACATTTTGCACAATTTAACTCTGCCGGTATCTATTATCTCTGCTATCCGGGTAACGATGACCTCAGAATCTTCGATGAGATATTTGATAAAACCTGCAATAAATATCCGTTCATAATCAATTTGGCACAGCGGAAATTCGATATCGGCGGCATTGAATTCGTGGGCATGAACCGGGTAGTCGATTATCCCTTTCGTCTTAAGGATCGGTGCAGGATGGATACAAAAGATTATATTTTTCAGAAACAATTTGGAACAGGGTTGTTGTCTGCGCCGGAAGGATTTAAAGAGCTGGATGACTGGTTCACCTATGCCCGAATGCTTCCGACAATAGAGGATGAATTGAATAATCTGGTACGGCCTGAGAATATGGCACAAAGTATATATGTAATCCATATGCCTCCATACAAATTAGGTCTGGATAAATGCGGGCACGGTGAGGAAGTGGGGTCAAAAGCTGTTTATAATTTCTTACGTAAACATCAACCGTTACTCTCGCTTCACGGACATATCCATGAATCTCCGGAAGTCAGCGGAATATGGTATGGAAAAGTGGGTAATACAGTTTGCATTCAGCCAGGACAAACGGCTTCATTTACATACGTTACAATCGATCTACATTCCATGAAATTTGATAGACATACTGAGCCTCTCCGCCACTAAATTTGCTGCCTCGTCCAGTTTTCAACCTAGAGCGCTTAACTCAATTCTTTTGCCTGAGCCAGGTCATTATCCCGGTTATGGCAA
The DNA here is from genome assembly GCA_002897895.1 of bacterium BMS3Abin06. Taxonomy (GTDB): domain Bacteria; phylum Nitrospirota; class Thermodesulfovibrionia; order UBA6902; family UBA6902; genus BMS3ABIN06. The sequence goes on along the minus strand of BDSY01000101.1, from coordinate 12,050 downwards.
CAAGGACAGGCATAAGAAAAAGAATCATGACAATTATGCGTTTCTGTTTGCTGGTTAAATCAAAACGTTCGACTCTGATTTCTTTCTGATCAAGGAAAACCCGGTAATCCAGCTCCGACAGCCAATTAATGACATTAAGCCCCATTTCAGCGTTGCTGTACTGGTTGATAAAAACATTTGTTAAAAAATCAGCGTCGGTAAAAACAATAATGCGGGTGTCGGATATTTTTTCTTTCCCGGCGTTTTGGTTCAAACGAGATTCAGGGTCTAAAATAACAAATGCAATCGGGACCGGTCCGGGGGTGTCCACTGTTTCATTAAATTGAATTTGTAACGTCCTGTCTGTTTCAGCCCAGCTCTTTTCTTTTGAGGCTGTGAAAACTATTGGTGCAAGTTTAATTGATTTGCGGCGGTTCTCTAAAACCGAAATAGAGCGGGGACGAACATAAAAAGTGTAATCTAAATTTTCAGTAATCGCTTTGTGAGGCATATAATTCCGGGTGGCAGGACTGCCGGCATCTCCGCCTGCATGACTGCTTAAGTCTACAACAATATCATTACCGATATTTATTCCCCATTTATTTAGAATGCTGTTTAAAGACGGATTCTTATCCTTTTCTTCCTCTGTCAGAGGATTATCATGTGTGGTAACGATAATCTGTTCAATTAAAAACAGGGCGTCTCCGCCCCTTTTCAGGTATTCTTCTATAGTTGTTTTTTCTTTTTCCGTAAGGGAATCGTGAGGGCCGGCAATGATTAAAACATCACAATCTTCCGGGATTTTCTTTTCTATTCCCAGCATCAGTTCTTTGCTTGAGATATTATTTGCTGATAATAATTTCACAAGAATACTTAACCCGTTATCCCCTTTGTCATGAATACCGTATTCTCTATGTCCAGTCAGAAAGTAAACATTGCGCACTTCCCTGGTCACACGAAGAATCGCGTTGGTCAGACGTTCTTCGGATAATGGGGTTCTTGTAAAATCAATATCCTTTCGTTCGCCTCCGGACTGAACAATGACCTTTTTTTCTTTACCGCTTATAACATTGCCGAATTTGGCAGCATAGCCAATCCGGACGATAGGATCAATAATTTCGGTCTTGATTTTTCCTTTGGAAAGTCTTTCATATTCTTTTAAAAGATCCTCCAGATATTTGGGCGGCATGCCTACATAAAAGGCTGTTAACTGAACCCCCTGTTTAAGAGCTTTAACTAAATTAATTGTATTATCTCTTAGTGTGTGTTGTTTGGCCATAGTCAAATCCCAGCGTTGGTTGAAGGTGTATGCTGAAAAGTTTGTTCCAGCCCAAAGAAACCCGCAAAGAGTAATCACAACTATAATTATGCCGTACTTTTTCCATTGATATGATTCTGTAGGTTTATGAGATGATTTCCTGAGATTTATAAAACAAATCGCAAACAAGACTATTGCCAATAAAAAAACAGATATAGATAAAATGCCAACGCGTTGTTCTATATAGGAAACAGCGAGGCTGTATAAGAGAAAGGCAGCCCCCAGGCCGAATATAACAGGTAAATACTTATGAATTTTATTTAGCGCCATAACCGGTTTTCAATGCTGAATCTCGTTAATACAAGACAGACAACTATCCCGCTTAAGTAATAAACCGTATCTGCTGTTGTAACAAGGCCAACAGAAAAATTTTCTAAATGGTTCAATGTGCTGATATATTGGATTACTGTTTCAGCTGGCCCGCTGAAATATTTGGTAAAACTTGCTGAAAAATATAACAGGAATAAAATTGTGTAAGAACTTATTGCCGCTACAATTTGATTGCGTGTCCATGAGGAGGTCAGTATCCCGATGGAAAGAAAGAAAGCCCCTTCCAGCCAAACCCCGGTATATCCTGATAATGTTGCCAACCGGTCAGGCCGGCCAAAATATTCGATTATTAAATAATAGACCGTTGTCATGATTATCAACAAAGTAAAAAAGATCAAACTTCCCAGATACTTGCCCAGAACAATAGCCGTGTTTGTTGTTGGTGTGGTCATCAGGAATTCCATTGTCCCTGATAATTTCTCTTCAGAAAAGGTCTTCATTGTTAAAAGCGGCGCTAAAAATACAAACATGAATTCCATAACCCTGAAAACATCACGCAGGGACACCTCTCTGTTTTCGTCAATGATCATAAAAAAGAAGATATTAAAGATGGAGATAGTGAGGATTAAGATGATATACGCAACCGGCGATTTAAAATTGGTTGCCAGTTCCTTTTTGGCTATTATAAAAATTTTATTCATCAATGCTCTCTGCCGTGTTGGAATGTAATCTGATAAAAACATCCTCAAGAGTAGATTCACCATTTTGACTTTTCAAAAGCAGATCCAATGATTCATCAACGATAATTTGCCCTGATTTAATAATTAATACTCGTTGGGCGATCTGTTCAATCTCTGAAAGAATATGCGTGCTTAAAATCACGGTTCTTTCATGCCTTAAACTTTTAATAAGTTTACGCACCTGAAGATTTTGGACCGGATCAAGCCCGCTTGTGGGCTCATCCAGAATAAGCACCTCGGGTTCATTGATAATGGCCTGAGCAATACCAACGCGCTGCCTGTATCCTTTCGATAAATTGTCTATCGTTTTATTTTTAACATCGCCGATATTGCATTCCTCTAAAACTCTGTCAATTTGTTTGTGTTGCTGCTTGCCGGGTACATCTTTCATTTGTGCTGCAAATTTAAGGTAATCTTTCACACTCATATTGGAATAAAGTGGAGGTGTCTCCGGTAAATATCCTATTTTTCTTCGGACAGCCAGAGAATTTTCAACAACATCATCGCCTCCAATTATAACCTCACCTGAAGTAGCAGGAAGATATGAAGTCAAGATACGCATTAACGTCGTTTTGCCGGCGCCGTTTTGCCCTAAAAAGCCAACAATTTCCCCCTTGTTAATTTCAAAGGAAACATCTTTTAGTGCCTGAAATCCACCGAAATATTTTGTGACATTTTTAGTTAAAATCATGATTGTATCTGAATGTCAATATCCACCCTTTTCTAAAAAAACATAAGACATTTAATTGCTGAAGAAAAGGCAAATAATTCATCATTTAGAATTTGGGGAGCTGTCGACTGCTCTGTTTTCAAGTTCACGAATTAAAGGATTAAACATTTCAGATAGAAACCGGTGCCGTGACTGATAAGATGGAAGATCACCAGCGCTCCACTTGCCATACCATTCCAGAAGATTTGAATACGGATTAGGGTTTTCAAGTCCGCGAATTCGAAGTTCAGTATCAACTATTTGATAGGCAGCTTGATACTCATCGTTTATTTCGTCAATTAGTATGCCGCCTGTCGAGACCGCAATCATAAGATATTGAGGTCTCTCAATAATCTGAATAAGTTCCTTAATAGTCATAGTTTTCTACATTAGCAGCTAAATCCGGCTTTTTATAATGATACGATATTCGCTGAATATTATCTGCAATATCCATATCTGTCTTTGGTAAAAAATAAACGCCGCAAAAACATCTAAGTTTAAAGCGGGTAAAAAGCTTAAGGAAACTGTAGTTGGTAATTTGATGTATAATTGATTCTCATACTTCAGATTCAATTTATGAATTGCAATTTCAAAAGGGGAAGGAGATAGATGTCGGTTGAAACACGTGTAAAAGACATAATAGCAAAAGAGCTTGGTGTTGATGTTGAGAAAGTAACTCCGGAGGCATCATTTGCTGATACTCTCGGCGCTGATTCACCCGATACCGTTGAACTTATTATGACCTTTGAAGAAGAGTTCAACATTGAAATTCCCGATAAAGATAGAAAGAAGATTTTAAAAGTCCAGGATGTAGTAAAATATGTGGAAGAAAAATCGGGAACCTGATATTTCCTCGTCAAGTTCGACCGGTAAAGAGATTACATCGAATTTAATGCCTTTCTGCGAAAAAATCATTCTCACTTATGCGAAGAATATTTCAGACGTATTTCTCAGGAGGCAAGTGCGGCTTTAAATATAAGCTTCCGCATATCGGGCATTCACCTTCAACTATTTGACGCACTCCTATATAAGCAACTTTAAAGTTTTTTAATTTTACTACCTCATTACATTTCGAACAAAATACCGTTTCGTCTTTCTCAAGCTTCTTTTTGCCCCATTCAAATAAACTCATTTATTATTCACTTTACTATTTTATGTGAGCGCTTAATCCCACCGCAAGTGTGAGAACGTCAGATATCAGAAGCAGGGATGGAAAAAGGTTGATACATTATTAGAAGCAGGAACGTGCCGGGCAGATTGATTTGTAGAGTTTTTTTCAAAGGATTAAACGTTTCAATTTGATGACTTCATATGGAGTGTTTTTAGAGCCGGCATCAGAATGTTTGAAATACAAATGTCTCAGAAGTGATTCGCGGTCTCCGAATATGTCTGTGCAAACAGAACAACGGAATAATTTTATTTCTGCTTTATCTGAAATGTATTTTTGAATCAACTCCTTATCGCTCGAAATCTGGAATGAAATCCTTGCTGTCGGGTCTATCGAAGTGGTATGTGTCAGAATATGATCGATAATGCCGGATGTCGGCGATGAACAGTTGTTGTCAACGGCAAAATGGCAATGCGGGCAAATATAGATAGATTCCGCATCTTCATCAACTTCATGTGTTTCGATTTTAATTGTTTTAGTGACAAGCTTGTTTGAATGTTCTTTCTTTATATGATCCGGGAAGGCGTCCGGGTCGGCAAAGTATTCATCGCAGAAAGGACAGAAAAATAAATTTTTAAGCACTGCTGATATAGTCTCATCAATATTTGAAACACAATGTACGCTCTCCAGTAGTTTTTTTAATGTCTCTATCTTATCCTGCGTATTCAATTTGATAACATAGCATTAAATTGCGGATAAAATCTGATCTCGGAATTTAATAGGAAAATATTTATTCCTCCTCTTGTGTCTCGTTAAAGACAGGGATGTGAAATACCTTACTCATAAACTCTTTGGATGCTTTTGTCAAATACAGAGAGTTACAGGATCAGGAGATAAGATATACTATTTCATGCCTTGTGCTATAATATTTCACGAAATCAGGAATAATTGCAGTATTTCCAGGAGTATGAAACTGTTGCTTTTCTGTTTTTTGTTCCTCTTCTAAATCTGGATAATTTTTCCGGCAAATCTTAAACTTGACTGATGTAATTAACGCTGGCATCTCTTTACAGGTGATCGGGCAGAAGTCAAAGGAGACACATAAAATGGGTAAATTTGAATATGAAAACAATAGAATTACCACTGCTTTACTGCTTGCTGCCGGAACCGGGAGCCGTTTGCAGCCCCTGACAAATGATGTGCCTAAGTGTCTTACCGAGGTTAGCGGGGTATCGATACTCGAACGGTTGACTCTCTGTCTGCGACAACATGGTTTTGAAAGATTGATTGTAGTTGTGGGCTACCTGGATTCCTGTATACGCAGGTTTCCGGGTAATTCGATAAATGGCTTAACTATCGATTACATTGTCAATTATCAATACCGGACAACAAACAACATTTATTCGCTGTGGCTGGCCAGGAAGATGATAGATGAGCCGTTCCTGCTTGTCGAGAGCGATATTGTTTTTGATGCATTTTTGCTCGAAAATATGCTTTATCCTGATTGCATTGCTGTCTCCCGCATACTGCCATGGATGAGCGGCACTACGGCAACAGTCAACCGGTCACTGCGTGTTTTGGCTTTAAATTCAGGACAACGGCGTTGTTGCGGGCGAATTCAGCCATAAAACAGTCAATATATACAGCTTATCGCTGCCATCATGGCATCTGGTCGAAAAGCGATTGGAAGAGCACATTTCCTCCGGGCTTGTGAATGAGTATTATGAGACTGTATTTGCTGAAATGATCTCCGAAGGCAGCCTCTCTTTTAAACCTGTTTTTTTCAATTCTGCGCAGTGGTATGAGATTGACACAATTAAGGATTTACAGAAATCCGAATTAATCTTCCCGAAAAAGCAAAGATTGCTGACACAGCAGACAAAATTAATATAGAGTTTCGGTTTCAGTCCCCTGTGAATGAAAACAGATAAAGCTTGTTCTGGTGAGAATTACATATGACATTACTACAAGATAAGACAGGTCTTGATTATTCAAAAGTAAGCCTGTATTGGAATAATACCAGGCCGTCCATACTGGGTCCATATATGATGGACGGATTCGGTTTTCCTGTTGGAGCGGGAAGGTTTCGATTTCAGGTTGAAACCGGTATTGTTCAAGATCTGATTCGGGGTCTGGACAGGAACGGCACTGTATTAGATATGGGAAGCGGCATTGGTTACTGGACAGAATGTTTTGCTCAATATTTCCGCAAAGTTATCTCCATTGAGTCAAGCAAGCCGCTTTATGAAGCCATGAAAAGACGTTGTGCTCATTATCCTAATGTTAAAGCCGTTTATGGCGATGTAATGACGTTTGAGCCTGAAGACCGGTATGAACTGGTCTTCCTTGGTGGAATGCTGATGTATCTTAATGAAAGCGATGTTATTACCCTGCTGCGTAAAATAACATCTTCCCTTGGGCAGCGGGGCGTTATTCTGTGCCGTGAAACTACAGTGAGAAATAGTGTTGTTACACGCAGTGGTGAGTATCAGGCGGTATACCGTTCTATTGAGGTTTATAAAGATATATTCAGGGAGTCCGGGCTGGATATCATTAAGGTGCAGAAGAACGTGCCCTATGTTCTTTTGCAGATGGGCTGCGAACTGATAAAAAAATGGAAAACGATTGTACCGGAGCCGATTCAGTTGATACCTGTTGCAGGACATATTCTGTATTGGGTACTGCGCCTTGGCAATCCCTGGATTGTGCGCATTGCAGAAAAGCTGGATATTGTATTCCCGGAACTCGAAAATCATTTCTTCATGCTTCGGGCCAGTGACCATGGCCCTCTCAATAATAAAGCAGATTTTAATTGTTCCTGAAAATCCGGTGTCTTGAACTGCTGCGAGAATACATATGCTGAAATTACCTGAAAAAATCATCTACAATAACACGGCAAATATCGTATCCATTCTTGGGGTACTCCCTCTTTGCATCCTTTTTATTGAAGGCGGCTATAAGTACCTTCTTCCCCTGATAATTTACAACAACATCATGGACGACCTGGACGGGATACTGGCCGTTAAAATGAATATCAAAAGCACATTCGGCGCTATATTGGACAATCTCTGCGACGGGATCAGTCATAGTATATTTGTTATGGCGGTTGGGATGCACTATGGCGGAATTTGCGCCGTAGCCGGCCTGATTGCAGTAGTCGGGATTTTGCTGCGTGTTGTTTCAAGACTCAAACCGGACGCAGTTACGGGCACGGGCTCACCGACTAATGAATTAATACGCCACATGATGTTTGTTCTTTTATTAGCGTTGATATTCGATTTGAATGCTGCGCCTTTATTAACCTTAGTATTTACTTTGCACGCTGTGTCAATGCTTGTGCCATATCAAATGCCCTGTCTCATCCGGAGCATTACGAAGTCAGCTACTGCAATCGCTCTGGTAAATATTGCCCTGGTAACGGCCTGGCTGGTCCCCTTTGCAGCGCCATTCATTGCTGCATGTTTTTTGCTTACCTATCTGTATTCATTTATTACCGGGGGAATTAAATGGTTAAATGGGATCGGGACGTCTCTATCTGTATTGTAATTGCCTTATTTATATTGTGTTACCGGTTATAATGAATAACTTGCCGCCATATTTTTAGTGTCTATATCACAGGCATTCACTGTATCCAGAGCAAATTCCTGAAAATCCATCCGGCATTGGCAAATTCATCGACTACATTTACCCATGAGCCCTTTATCTTTATTACCCTGAATGAATCGTAAGTCATCGCAGGACTGAAGTACGTCTTTCCAAATCGTGTTCCCGGCCCGCTTCTTATAGCTACATTTTCTCCTTTGACAACAGCACACTTAAACTTAGCTGTAACCTGTTTCCTGTAAATCCAATGTATATCCCCTGCTACATCTTTAACCTTATACCAGTTTCCCTTTTTAGATATTTTTTGAAGCGGCATGTATTTAAAAACCTGCCATGTCTTTTCATATTTAGTCCCGGGCCCTCTTCTCAGATTGGCTTCAGTAGCATCAACGCACAGTGCATGAGCATAGTTATTAAAAAATAATGCGGAAATGAAAATTGTACTAAAAAAGAATATCTTTATCATGATAAATTATTATACAGCCTCTTTATTAAATTTAGTCAACCAAAATGAAATGTAACTGTTCACAGGGAACAGTTACAAAGAAATGTCCTGAAAAGCGGTTCCGTAAAAGAGGAAAAATTTTTCCTGCATGAGAAATTATTTTACGATTGCACTTAATGAATATTGTTTCCGGGAATAAAAAACCGCTAAAAATCAGCGCCTTGCTGCATTTCAGATATGTGGCATGCCTCTTGCTTTAATGAGCGGCATGAACGTTATCGCACAAAAAATGGCGGAGATCGGCAGCAGCCGGCAATTGAATGCAAAGCCGGATTTTAATCCGGGCGGGAAAGTATATGGCGATAAATTTGCCTTTAGTTCTCTTATGAATAATATCAAAAGCGATACCCCCGGATTTTCGGGAATCCCCCGGAGAAAAGGTTATAACGGAAACGGACGGATCGAAAGAAGGCCGGACAGGCAAACAGGAATTTACGGCAGGGAATATAATCGCAGATCGGACGAGATCAAGGGAAGACCGGAGCAGCCGGACGGAAATAAGGAAATTAACGGCACGGGATACAGGCGCGGATCAGAACAGAAAGATGAATTCAGGGAGATTGATAACAGGGACGCCGGCCATAAGGTTGAAGCAGAAAGGGATGCCGGGAAGCCGGAAGCTGCTTCAGGGGAAAAGAGAGCTGAGGAAAACAGTTCGGGGACGAGAGATGTATCAAACGGCGGGTCTGATGAATCCCCCCTCAATGAAAACGAAGCAACAATCAGTGGAGAAGCCGGAGGAGAGGGTAATACAGACACTATATTGTCCGGTCTGCTGAATACCCTGGCCGAAGAGTCAACCGATAATGTTTTGAACGGCAATCTAAAGGCATCGGGGAAACCAGGAAGCGGCGAAGGCGCAGGAGATGATCCGAAGACAGTGGCATTATTAAACGGCATTCTTGCAAAGTCTGTGAATTCCAACATCAGCCCGGAAAACGACAGTGAGAATGCCGAATCGCTCAACAGTGCATTAAACGGCCCTGGTAAGGTCATAAAGAGAGGCGCTTTATTGTCTGAAACACCGGATGAATCCGCAGATAAAAAAGGCTCTGTTGATTTGGAGAGTTTAATTAATGCCCGGGCAAAACCGCAAAATACGGATCGGGATGATTCTGAAGCAGCATCCAGGGAACTCTCTGAACAATCCGGAAAAAATACCGACCTTAAAAAAGACCATGCCGGGAACATTAAATCCACTGAAGATGCAGTAAAAGCTGAACTCCGCGAAGGAAACAGCAGCGTAAAGGAATTGAATAGCAAAGCGGTATCTGAATTCATGGGGAATTTAAACCGTGAAGGCGGATTGAAAAATCCTGAAAACAATGATGCAGTGCCGGTCCGGGTTGAAACCGGGAACAATAATTCCGGCCTGCCAAATAACTCCGGCGTCGCATTTGAAGGCGGCAAGGTCAGTGCAAGCCTGGAGACCGGAAATGTCTCAAGGCCGGCGGCCTTCAATGAAATTGTAGATAAAATTGTTTATGTTGCAAAGGGTGATAACAAGCTGGGTGTAACTATTGAACATAAGGACCTCGGCAAACTCAATATCAGCCTGAGTCTTGAAAAAGGCATGGTAAATGTACACATCAATACAGCGGATAAAGCAGCCAGGGAATTTGTAGAAAACAATATCCAGCAGATAGTCGACTCCCTCTCAAAGAACGGCGTCAGTGTCGGGGGGTTCTCCGTGGGATTAAAGAACTATAAAAACAGCGAAGGAAACGCTGACGGGAATGGAAAGGGAAATAATTCCCGCGTTGGCGGAAGAGGGGGAAAAAGATATTTTAAAGAAGCGAACAACATCTCTCTGAATAACGGCATGGTGAGTATATTTGCATAAGGGTCAGACAAGATTTGAAATTAGTGAGAAAGGAATAGAAATAACGCATTATAAATGGAGGAATCATGGTTATACCCGGCGTAACTAATATTGATGACGTTAGTAATAATGTCTCATCTGCGGCGCAGACTCTCGGACAGGAGGATTTCATGAATCTCCTGCTTCAGGAATTAAGCTATCAGGACCCGTTGAAACCCATGGACAGCAAGGAATTTACAGTGCAGCTCAGCCAGTTCAGTTCCTTAGAGAGGCTTAAGGATATTGACGATACTTTAAATGACGTTCTTGCATTTCAGCAATCCATGCAGAATGCAACTGTTACAAACCTGCTCGGGAAATCCGTCAACGTAGGAGGCAACAGTTCTTATCTCAACGGAACCGCTGATATGAGCTATGACCTGGCAGCAAAGGCAACTTCCGTAAAGATATTAATATATGACCCTTCAGGGAAGATGGTGCGCTCGGAAGAGCTCGGAGCGCAGGAAGCAGGCGGCAATCTCTACTCATGGGACGGAAAAGACGATCTGGGCAATGAGCAGCCGGACGGTTCTTATACTTTTGAAATCGAAGCAATGGATGACACGGGCAATCCGGTTGAGGCTGCAACCGTAAGCTCGGGTCAGGTAACGGGCGTTGTATATGATAATGATATAACATATCTTGTTTTAGACGGAAGCAGGAATGTATATCTGAGTGATGTTCAGTCTGTAGGACTCTGAGGGCATATTATTAAAATTCATATAAGAAGGAGGAAATATTTATGAGTGTTACATCCATGTTTACAGCAGTCAGCGGAATGAATGTAAACGGCCAGGCGCTCTCTGTGGTGGGCGATAATATTGCCAATATGAACACCCATGGCTTTAAGACGAACTCGGTAGTCTTTGGTGATATAGTAAGCCAGACAGTAGGGTCGTTAGGCATTGGAAGAGGCGTTCTGTTAAATGAAGTTTCACAGGAATTTACACAGGGCTCGTTTGAGAGTACCCCGAATGTACTGGATCTGGCCGTAGACGGAGACGGTTTATTTGTTGTGAAGAAATCAAACGATACATTTTATACGAGGGCCGGACAGTTCGGCATTGACAAGCAGGGCTACGCTACAAATCCTGACGGCTATCGTTTGCAGGGCTATCAGTATTCCACTACAGGCGCTTCTTCAACCGTGGTTAATGATATCAATGTTGCATCCATCAATAGCCAGCCGAAAGCGAGCACCAGTGTGACTGTATACGCCAACCTTGACTCAACGGAAACAGTGCCTGCCGCATTTGATGTCACTACGCCTGAAACCACATCAAATTTTACAAGCACTATTACTGTTTATGATTCACTGGGTACCGCCCATATTGTTAATATCTATTTCAGGGTAGCTACTAAAGCGGCTACAGGAAACACATGGGAGTGGAATGCGGTTGTAAGCGGCTCTGATAATGCCAACAGCGCCAACGATGAGGTGCAGGCATCCGGGACATTGATCTTTACCAGCAGCGGCGCTCTCAGCTCTGAAAGCGCGATAACCTATCCTACCGGCGGTTTTGATTTTACAGGCGGAGCTACACTGAACCAGAGTATTGACTTTGATTTCGGGGATTCCATTGCAGAAGGCGATACAGGGTTTGGAGGCACAACCCAGTACAGTGGAGATTCCACAACATCATTCCTGAACCAGGACGGCTATTCCTCAGGCACATTGAAGAGTCTGACCATAAACGATGACGGTATAATGTCCGGTATTTTCACTAACGGGCAGACAAAGAATATTGCGCAGATAGTGCTGGCAAAATTCATATCCCAGGAAGGGCTTGTAAAGCAGGGCAACGGCCTTTATGCAGAGTCTTTTGATTCCGGACAGCCCATTGTTACCGCGCCCGGAAATTCAGGGACAGGGCAGATACTCTCAAATACGCTTGAGCTGAGCAACGTTGACCTTGCCTCGGAATTTGTCAAGATGATCATATTACAGCGCGGCTTT
>BDSY01000100.1 GCA_002897895.1 bacterium BMS3Abin06 | reverse complement strand
CTGAAACGTTTGTACAAAAATAAAGCTGAACTTCTTCTGGTCTTGGACCGACCGGAAATCCCCCTTCATAACAATGCAAGTGAAACAGATATTCGGGAATATGTCAAACGACGCAAAGTCAGTGGGGCAACCCGCAGTGATGCCGGCAGAAAATGCCGTGATACTTTCACAAGCCTTAAAAAAACATCCCGAAAATTGAACATCTCCTTTTGGCTATATCTTAACGATCGAATCGGGAGTCTTAATGCCATATCTCTTTTGGATCATTTAATGCGTCTACGCTCTCCTTCCTCAACTTTTTGAGATGTTACAAATACAGGAAAAGTTTTTCATCCTTTTTTTACTTTGTGCCTTTGCCACTATGTGCCTTTGTGCCTGCCTGAATAGTTACAACTAAAGTTTCTTTCCTGAAGGCCGATTATATTTAATATGAAATTATTGTTTTCCCTGAATACTATGAAATTGAGAGGTGACCGGGTATGAGATGGAAGGATTTGAAGATGAGTAAAAAAGTTGCATTGGGTTTTATGGTGCCTGTATTTCTGATGGCAGGGATTGGTGTATGGACTTATCAGGTGAGTAAACGTGTGTCTGTTGATACTACAATGGCCAGGGAGGAGAGCATTATGTTTCTCCTGAAAGGTCAGCAGATGGAAAAAGATGTTATCCAGGTACAGCAGTTGTTTACCGACATTTTAGCCACGCGCGTTCAGGATGGTTCGAATGGCAGTTTTGATGAGGCGGAGAAACGCCGGCAATCTTTTTTGTCGGAAATGGAACATTTCAGGAAGATGTATGGGCGTGAGAAAAAAGATGCCGCGCTTGAAAAACTGAATGATCTGGAAAGTCTGTTTGATGCCTACTATAACACAGGTAAAAATATGGCGCAGGCATATATTGACGGCGACCCTTCGACCGGGAACAGAATGATATTAAAATTTGATGAGAAGGCCGAGGCCCTTCAGGCTGTTTTACAGCCGCTTCTCAAAGACCAGGTGAAAGAGACAAATATCTTGCTGGAAGATATTGTCAAGGCGGTAAACAGTCTCAAAAAGGGAGTTGCAGAGTTAAGCATATTTGCGGCCATTTTTATTTTTTTAGTCGGGTTTTTCCTGAATCGCTCTGTTTCCGGGCCTGTAAAGGAGCTTGTTACCGTGGCCCGGAGTTTTGGCGATGGGGATTTCAGTATCCGGATGGATGAGTCAAGAAAGGATGAATTCGGCGAACTTGCCTCCTATTTCAATGAAGCCTCCCATAAGATCGGCAGCACTATCCAGAGGGTAAAGGGAGCCACACATGATCTTGCCTCAAGTTCGGAAGAGCTCTCATCATCCGCTGCACAGATTGCCCAGGGATCTGAGGAGCAGTCTGCAAAGGCATCACAGGTAGCAACGGCATCACAGGAGATGAGCGCCACCATTGTTGATGTTGCAAAGAATGTAGCCGGCGCGGCAGAGGCTGCAGGCGAGGCAAACAAGGTGGCATTAAACGGCGGAGGAATAGTAGAGAAGACCATAGAGAGTATTAAGGGCATTGCCGATACTACCAGGGGGACGAGCCGCGTAATAACCGCCCTTGGCGAGCGCTCTCAGGATGTTGGAAAGATAATCAGTGTAATAAATGAAATAGCAAGCCAGACAAACCTTCTTGCCCTTAATGCCGCAATTGAGGCTGCCAGGGCAGGGGAACAGGGAAGGGGTTTTGCAGTTGTGGCTGATGAGGTGAGAAAGCTTGCTGAAAAGACGACAGGCGCAACAAAAGAGATAGAAGAGATGATAAAGATGATACAGGATGATACGGAGAAGGCATTGTCGAGCATGGAAAGTGAGGTAAAGGCGGTAGAAGAAGGGGTCAAGCTCACCATGGATGCGGATACGGCATTGAAAGAGATTGTAGCAGAGGTTGAGAAAGTGTCGTCCATGGTTCAGCAGATAGCAGCAGCAGCAGACGAGCAGTCCACAGCATCCGACCAGATAAGCGGGGATATAGAGTCAGTCGCGGAAATAACGGAAGAGTCTGCAAGGGGAGCGCAGCAAATAGCTGCAGCAAGTGAGGATATAGCGCAGCTTGCCTCAAATCTGCAGTCAACAGTGGCTACGTTCAAGATATCCAGTGAGGCTGATATGATAGCAAAGAAGAGATCACTACCGATAACACGCGGGGAAGAGGCGGCAGCAACTTAGCCCCTCCGATTAAATCATCAAAATTTTTGCAACTTTAATTTTTTTAGAATCTATAGCTAAATCCAAGGCTTATCACCGGGTAAAATTTGTAATCATCAATATCACTTTGCAGATTCTTTTCTTCTTTCGCCAGATTATTTTGAAAAGTTTGATCATTTGCAAGCAAGCCGTCAGCGGAAAGGTCGACATCAGGTGAGCCCTGATAAATTGCGCCTAATTCAAAAAGAAAACCGAAACCGTTATCCTTGCCGAAAGACGTATCCCAGCCCAATCCAAGATATGGGGCTATTTCATTAAAATCAATTTTGCCTTTGAGAGTTCCAACATCATCAGCATCATATGTTTCATCACCAATCGTATAACTAACTGACGGTTTTGCGTCTGCTTCTATTTCATTGCCATTATATAAAACACCTCCGCTGATCCTGAAGCTTCCTTTAAACGGATGCCAGTCTAACAGGGCGGATACACTCATTAATTTGAGATCTACGTTGTATTCAATATCATCCAATGTATCAGTGTGGTCATAAGGGAAATAATTTGCCCCTATCCTGACGCCAATTGATTCGGTGAAGGACCTCTCTACTTCCAGACCTGCTCCCAGTGTGCTGACTTTCAGTCCTATGGAACTGCTCTGGGTATAACCGGTTGAAGTGAAAACTAACAGGAAAATTGCTGCTGCTATTATTACCTTATTATTCATTCGCCTTCCTCCTTTATAGAGATTGAAATTTATTTACCATATCAGATTATTAGGGCAATTATCTATCAAAAAATTATCTGGAAAATAAAGCTATGAAGCCTTTATCCGCTTCTTTGTCCATTCAATCAGACCTCCTGCAGAAATCAGCTCCTGCATAAACGGAGGGATGGGCTTTGCAGTGTATTCTTCGTTTTTTGTAATGTTCCTGATGATGCCTTTATCCGCATCAACTTCGATCTCATCACCTTCTTTGATTTTCCCGGATGCTTCTTCAGATTCAAAAATGGGAAGACCGATATTAAATGCATTGCGATAAAAGATACGGGCAAAACTCTTTGCAACAACTGCCTGAATACCTGCTGCCTTAATTGCAACAGGGGCATGCTCTCTTGAAGAGCCGCACCCGAAATTGGCTTCTGCTACTATCAGATCACCTGCGCTTACTTTTGAAGGGAATTCCTTATCAGCATCTTCCATTATGTGTTTTGCAAGTTCATCGGGATCGGATGTGTTTAAGTAACGTGCAGGAATTATTGCATCGGTATCTATGTTATTCCCGAATTTCCAGACTTTGCCTTTTAAGATCATATTACCTCCTCCGGGGTTCCTATTCTGCCGAGCACTGCTGATGCGGCTGCAACAGCGGGATTTGAAAGGTAAACCTCGCTTTCAGGATGTCCCATCCTTCCGACAAAGTTTCTGTTTGTCGTTGCGATCGCCTTTTCGCCTTTTGCAAGAATTCCCATGTGACCGCCGAGACAAGGCCCGCATGTAGGAGTGGAAAAGACAGCATCAGCTTCCACAAATATTTCAGCCAGTCCTTCCTTCACTGCCTGCAGATAAATCTGCTGCGTTGCAGGTATAACAATCATCCTTGTATCGGGATTAACCTTTTTCCCTTTGATTATCCCTGCTGCTTCCCTTAAATCTTCGATCCTTCCGTTAGTGCAGGAGCCGACAACAACCTGGTCTATTGTGACAGATGAAAGCTCTGTCGCAGGTTTTGTATTTGAAGGCAGGTGGGGGCAGGATACAGTAGGCGGTATCTTTGAACAGTCGTATTCTTTTATCTCAGCATATGTTGCGTCTTTATCTGATGAATAGAATTTGTATTCCCTCTTTGCCCTTCCTTTTACATAATGTTCTGTGATCTCATCAGGCACAATAATGCCGTTCTTGCCGCCGGCCTCAATCGCCATATTGCACATTGTGAGTCTTCCTGACATCGGAAGGGAAGCGATTGTTTCGCCTTCAAATTCCATGGCCATGTACAGGGCGCCGTCAACTCCAATGTCTCCGATTGTATGCAGGATTAAATCCTTGCCGCTGACCCACTTATTTAACTTGCCGTAATAAATAAACTTAATTGATTCAGGCACCTTAAACCAGCATTCACCGGTTGCCATTGCCGATGCTACATCCGTGGAACCTACGCCTGTGGAGAAAGCGCCGAGAGCGCCGTATGTGCAGGTGTGGCTGTCAGCGCCTATGACAAGGTCTCCGGGGACAACAAGCCCCTGTTCAGGAAGAAGCGCATGCTCTACGCCCATTCTTCCTACTTCAAAATATAGTCCGAGATTGTACTCTTTTGAAAAGTCCCTGAGCATTTTGCACTGTTCCGCTGCCTTGATGTCTTTCTGAGGGGCAAAATGGTCGGGTATAAAAGCAATCCTCTCTCTGTCAAATACGTCTTTTGCGCCGATTTTTTTAAATTCGGTTATAGCGATGGGTGCGGTTATATCATTGGCAAGTAAGAGATCAACCTTTGCATTTATCAGTTCTCCGGCTGATACCTGTTCTTTGCCTGAATGGGCTGCAAGAATTTTTTCCGTTATTGTCACTCTTCCTCCATAAATAATAGAAATATTGGAAATACTACAGGATACCGCTAAAAATAGTCAATTAACGGGGCTGAAATGAAGGCAATTCGTAATCTGGATAAGAAGCAGGGAATAAGTTATACTAATTGTTCTGAATTATTATTACATATTGGAGATTTTTCCTGAAGTGAGAGGCAAGATAAAATTTTATTTATTATGTGTTGTCATGGCCTTAATGATTCCGGGTGTCCATGCATTTGCAGGCACTGCTGCTGATCCCGGCGATCCGGCTTACCCTGTTAAGAAGTTCTCACCTGATACTTCTGACGTGGTTTATAAAATAAGGGATTCAGTACTTGCCTATTTTAGTCCGTTGAGCGGGAGAGTTGAAGACATTGGAGATGGAATTGTCCGGGTCAGACTTGAGGGTGAGATGCATATTAAAAAGGGCATGCGGTTTTCCGTATACAGGGAAAGCAAACCATTTTATCATCCTGTAACAAATGAGCTGCTGGGTTATACAGAAGATCCGGTTGGTAAAATCGGGGTGAATGCAGCAGAAGTAAGTGATGGATTGTACGACTGCACAATAATCAAAGGCGACATCCGGGCAGGTGATAAGGTAAGGATTACTTCCTCCAGGATCAAGCTTGCTTTTTTTCAGGACAGAAAATCCGACTGGGCGCTTTCAGAGGCTTTTTATGGTGCGTTAAGAGATTCCGGACGTTTTGAAATCCTTGAGGCATATACAGCGGACTATGAACCTGATACATTATCCCGGCTTGCAGAGGATCTCGGTGCTGAGGCTTTTCTGATGTTCTCAACCCCTGTTGAAGGTGAAAGGAAATTTCTGAACCTAAAATTGTACTGGGCTGAAGATGCAACATTGTTCGGAGAACTAAATGAAGCAGCCGGTCATAATATTGCCGGGACATTTGCGCCTGATGAGGAATTTATTTCTTCAACTTTAACTGAAACAGAGCCGCGGGGAAGTTATGATCTTGCGGGGGGGCGGTTGATCGCATCAGGTGATGTTGACGGTGACGGGATAAAAGAACTTGTTATAAGTGACGGCAATGACATAAGGATTTACAGGTTAAAAGATGAGCTGCTTGAATTATGGTTTATAAAGGGCAGTCCCGCTGCAAATCACATCTCTCTGGATGTCCTTGATGCAAACAATAACGGAATAGCGGAAATATTTGTTACATCTTTGGAAACTATTTCAGATGAGATCAGAATGAGCTCCTTTGTGATTGAATATGACCCTTCTGAAGGATACAGGAAGATCAGGGATAATATGCCGTATTTTCTGAGGGTCAACGGGAAGACCCTGCTTATGCAGAAGTTTAATAGAAATGAGATATTCAGTGGCGCTGTTTATGAAGGAGAATGGGATGACGGGCATTATCAACCTGAAAAGCCTCTCAATCTCCCTGCTGGTGTGAACATATACGGCTTTACTTTTGTTGACTGGAAAAATGAGGGGCAGACCCATCTGATGACTTTTGATGACAGTGGATATTTATACCTCTACGATGAAGGTGAAAATCTGAAGTGGAAGAGCGATAAGTCCTACGGTCCGTTTCCTTTCTCATTTGAAATGAATTCCGGTTCAATGGATGACCCTGAAGCAAAGTGGTTTGTGCGGGGCAGGCTTATATCCGTTGAAACAAAGAGCGGACAGGAAGTTGTTGTTCTCAACAGGAAGCCTGCAGTGAGGCTCATGCCGGGGCTTGGCAGTTGGGAGGCGGAAGTTTATTGCTTGCGCTGGAATGGCGGCGATACAATGAGTGAAAAATTGATCGTGAGTAACGTCTTCGGCGCTATAACCGATTATTTGGTGGAAGGGAAAAAAATATTTCTTATTGCCGGAAGCAACCTGTCTGCTTTTTTTGAAAAAATTCTCTCCGGAGAATTTTCAAGGGGCAGTATATTGTATTATTACAATTTACCCCGTTAAAAAATCAGGACAAAATAAAAAAGAGACGGCAAACTTGTAAGTTCCTATGAATATCAGACATGTGGCATTGATTATGGACGGAAACGGCCGCTGGGCGAAACTCAGGGGTCTTCCCCGTGTTGAGGGACACAGAAACGGTGTCAAAAGGGTAAACGAAATAATAGAGGCAGCCATTGACCAGAAGCTTAAGGCAGTTACCTTTTATACATTTTCAATAGAGAACTGGCAGAGGCCGAAGGCTGAGATAAATGCACTTATGCGTTTTCTGAAAACATTCCTCAGGAATGAAATGCACCGGCTGCATAAAAAAAATATTGTCTTCAGGGCGATCGGCAATATTGAAAGACTTCCTGCAGGGGTGCGGAAGCTGTTGAAGGATTTTGAGGAATTGACAAGAGACAATACAGGTCTTATAGTTGCAAGCGCGTTAAGCTACGGTGGAAGGGCGGAAATAGTAAATGCACTGAAAAGTATTATGGAAAAAGGTATCCGGGTTGAGGATATCGATGAAAATGTGCTCGGGTTACATCTTTATACAGCCGGCATACCGGACCCTGATCTGATAATACGCACAAGCGGAGAGATGAGGCTCAGCAATTTTCTCCTCTGGCAATCGGCATATGCCGAGTTCTATTTTACAGACACGTTGTGGCCGGACTTCGGCAGGGATGAATTCATATCAGCTCTCGCTGAATGCAGAGGCAGGGAGAGGCGGTTCGGAGCGCTGCCGGGAAAGGGCTGATATAATCTCCTGTTATACATATGCACAAAATGCAAAGCGAAAAAAAATACAGCCCAGTAGTGAAAAGGCATATAGTAGCGGCGCTTTTCCTGCCGGTTTTTATTGCCTATATATATTATTTGCCTCCACAGCCTTATTTTCTGGCATTGCTTATCTTCGTCAGTCTGATTGCGATGTGGGAATTTTATGTGATGTATAAGGTATCTGCAAGGCTGTATGTCCCCGCTGTCTTAACAGGCGGGATTTTATTTTATGTGTCGTGCAGCTATCCCGCGTATTTTCCGGAATGTTTTTTTATCAGCCTCTTTCTTTTGCTGTTGTTAAGGCTTTTTCTCAAGAAGTCGCCATCAGGATGCATGTCGGAAATCGGCCCTGTCTGGATCGGTTTTTTTTATATCTCAGGGTTTTTGAGTTTTCAGTGGCTTTTAAGAACAGAGACACTGGGCATGGAATATATATTTCTCCTTTATACATCGGTCTGGATTGCAGACAGCGGGGCCTTTTATATCGGCACATATTTCGGGCGAAACAAACTGTATCCTTCAATCAGCCCGAACAAGACATGGGAAGGCGCATTCGGAAGTTTGCTTGGAGGCGCCCTGGCTGCTCTGATTATCAGGGCTGTTTTCAATATTCCCGGCCTTTCAGTTACCGGTGCCGCGGCAATCGGCGCTGTTATGGGAATATCGGCATTGTTGGGCGATTTGATTGAATCCATGTTCAAAAGGGATGCGGGGGTTAAAGATTCGAGCGTTTTTATTCCGGGACACGGCGGTGTTCTTGACAAACTTGACGGCCCCCTTGTTGCCGGGCCGGTTCTGTACCTGATCGTGAGGTACTTTTGAAAAGACTTGCGGTCTTAGGTTCTACCGGCTCAATCGGTCAAAATACCCTTGAGGTGATATCCGGCCACCCGGACAGATTCAGGGTCTCCGCCCTTGCCGTAAACAACAATGTCCTGGAGCTTGAATCACAGATAAAAAAATTCAATCCCGACGTAGTGGCAATATTCGATGAATCAGCTGCAGAAGGCATTAAAAAGAAGAACCTGCCGGTTGAGATACTTACAGGGGAAAAGGGGCTGATTGAGGTTGCAACTCTTGAGGGTACGGACATGGTTGTATCCGCTATTGTGGGCTCTGCCGGTCTTATGCCGACTTTTGCGGCCATAAAGGCAGGAAAAGACATAGCCCTTGCAACAAAAGAAGCCCTGGTTATGGCAGGGAAGATAGTTATGTCGGAGGCATCGAACAACGGTGTCAGGATCATCCCGGTTGACAGTGAGCACAGCGCTGTTTTTCAGTGCCTGGACAACAGGGAGATGGAAGAGGTTGAAAAGATCGTATTGACTGCATCAGGGGGGCCGTTTCTGAAAAAAAGCATCACGGATCTGGAAAATGTAACATTGGCTGAAGCCTTGAACCATCCGAACTGGGATATGGGCAGGAAAATCTCGATAGACTCTGCTACATTGATGAATAAGGGGCTTGAGGTGATAGAGGCGTTCTGGCTCTTTAATGTGCCGGTTGAGAAAATCGGGGTAATCCTTCATCCCCAGAGTATAATTCACTCGATGGTCAACTTTATTGACGGCACTGTTATTGCGCAAATGTCTGTGCCGGATATGAAGGGGCCGATCAGTTATGCGCTCTCATATCCAAAACGATTCGGGAATGTATTGCCGCCGCTGAACCTGGCGGAAGTCGGGGAACTGACATTTGAAGAACCCGACCTGGGAAAATATCCGTCACTTTCACTGACCTTTGAAGCCCTGAAAAAAGGCGGAACAATGCCCTGTGTCCTGAATGCGGCAAATGAGGCAGCCGTAGACGCATTCCTTAATGAAAGCATACCGTTTACGGAAATTACCCGGGTAGTATCTGAAACAATGGCAGGGCATGAAGTATTAAAAGGAGATTCCATCGAAGAAGTGATAAGTGTTTCAGGGTGGGCAAGGCAGAAGGCAGAAGAAATAATTGAGAAAATCGGTTAAATTAATAAAAATATTGCGGGGGATTAAAATATGACGATTGTATGGGCTGTAGTCCTTTTTGGTTTGTTGATTTTCTTCCATGAGCTCGGGCACTTTATCGTGTCAAAGCTCGTTGGCGTAAAGGTATTGAAGTTTTCACTTGGTTTCGGGCCCAGAATAATCGGCAAAAAGATCGGTGACACCGAATACCTGCTCTCAGCCATACCTCTTGGCGGTTATGTCAAGCCTCTTGGAGAAGAATTAGGGGAAGAAATTAATGAAGAGGATAAAGCAAGGGCTTTTAATTACCAGCCTGTCTGGAAAAGGCTTGCCATTGTCATTGCCGGCCCTGTTTTTAATCTTGTGCTGGCATTCCTGATATTCACCCTCTTTCTGGGTTTAAAACTTCCCATTGCAATTCCCGATCTGGACAGCATAACAACTGCTGTTGAAAACGTAATGGAAGACTCTCCTGCCATGGCCGCAGGACTGAAAAGGAATGATATTATTGTCGCAATTAACGGATCATCTGTCGGGGACTGGAATGAGATGGCCGGTATTTTTTCAAAAAATCCCGGAAAAGAATTGAAAGTGACGGTTAAAAGAGATGATACTTTAATAGATATCAATATAACTCCTGAGCCCGTGAAGGTTAAAGATGAAACAGGCAGCGAGGTTGTTGTCGGAAGAATCGGAATATCAAAGAAATTAAACGCCACAATAATAGAGAGCAGCAGTATATTAGATGCCCCTGTAAAAGGAGTTGAGGCGGTTTACAGGTGGTGTGTCCTTACAATCGAGGTTGTGGTCAAGCTCTTCACCGGCGGGGTATCCGCAAAGCAGATCGGAGGGCCGATACTGATTGTAGATGCAGCGGCAAAGGCTGCGGAAGTAGGGGTATTTACATATTTTAATTTTATCGCCATAATCAGCATTAACCTTGCCATTCTTAATCTGCTGCCTGTGCCGGTTCTTGACGGAGGGCATGTAATGTTTCTTTCAATAGAAGCATTGAGAGGCAGGCCCCTTAGTGAAAAGGTACTGCTTATAGCGAACAAAGCAGGCATGGCATTGTTACTGCTCCTGATAACCTTTGTTTTTTATAACGACACAATAAGGATTATTGTTCCGTGGTTTCAGAAAACCCTGAATCCCTGATTAAAGCACACTCAACCTCTTATATACTCTGAATAATCAGATGACAAGGCCTCCTACCATAAAAAAACGTATATCCTCAGGCGGCGTCATATTTCGCATTTCAGAGAATAATATTGAAGTTGTACTGGTGGCAGTAAGGGGGAGATCATGGTGTATTCCGAAGGGGATAATAGAAAAGGGCGAAGACCCCCCGGCTGCTGCTTTGAGGGAAGTCAGGGAGGAGACAGGTCTTGCAGGAGAAATACTTGATAAGATAGGCTGGATTTCTTACTGGTTTTTTTTAAAAGAAGAGATGGTCAGGATACATAAGACTGTCCACTTTTATCTACTGAAGTATATTGATGGAAAGACCGATGACCACGACGATGAAGTTGACGAGGCAAAGTGGTTTACGATAGACGAAGCAATAAAGAAATTGTCTTACAAAAGTGAGAGAGAAATTATGCAAAAGGCAAAGGCAATGATAGAGAAAAAGCTGAACCCGGAATCCTGATCTGTATTAAATTACTTATCTATACTGAATTATCTATGGCTTTGAACTTTTCTTCAAATGCCTTTGTCTTGCTCTCAAGCCCGACATGCAAGAGTTCCAGTTCAGAGAAGAGTGATTCAATCTTTGTCTTTGAGTCATGAATGGCCTTTGAGATCCTTTTGATTGTTTCCCCATCACCCTTAAGGGAGGCCTCAAGAATATCCCTGTTATCCTGTCCGGTCTTTTCTTCCAGGCTTATAATTTCTTCTTCGACCTTATCGATTCTCTTTTGCAGCGCTCCCAGGGTTCTTGATTTTTCGTTAATTAATTCCGCCCGGATTCGCCGGAGGAGTTTTTTATTGGGAGCCCGGTTTGCAGTACCGGCCACCCGGGCATTGGACTGCGCGGCCTCATTCTCATTTTTCCATCCGACACGGTCCAGAAAATCCTGGTACGTCCCTTCAAAAAGTGTCACCTTTCCATCATCAAAAACAATAAGCCGTGTTGCTAATGCATGGAGTATCATTTCACTGTGTGTAACGATGATTACAGCACCCCCGAAGTCGTCAATAGCCTCAAGAAGCGATTCAGTCGATTCCATATCAAGGTGGTTAGTCGGCTCATCTAACAGCAGCATATTGGCAGGGCTGACGAGCAGTTTGCCCAGCAGAACCCGGCTCTTTTCACCACCGGAAAGAACGCTGATCTTTTTTAATGCATGATCCCCGGGGAACATCATGGCGCCGCATATATTGCGGGCCGCGCCCCTGTGATGTTCCGGGTCTGCATCCATAATCTCTTCTTCCACGGTTTTATGCAGGTTAAGCCGGACTATATTTGTCTGGCCGAAATATGCAGGTTTCATATGCCGGTGACAGCGGACAGTCCCGTGCAGAGGAGACAGCTCCCCGGCTATCAGATTGAGAAGTGTTGTCTTGCCTTTGCCGTTTTTTCCTATAATGGCAATGCGGTCGGTTTTCCCTACATAAAAGCTTAACCCGTTAATCAAGCGGGGCCCATCATGGTCAAATCCAAAAGAGAGGTTTTTTACTTCCATGAGCTGTCTGCCCGTAAAAGGCGCTGGATTAAATCTGAATTCAAGATTCTTTATTTCAGACAGTTTTTCGAGCCGCTCCTTTTTCTGCAGGGCCTTTATCCTTGACTGGACAGCCCTGGCCTTTGTTGCCTTTGCCCTGAAGCGGTTTATGAACTGCTCGGTCTCCTTCCGCTTTTTATCGTTGTTCATCCGCGTCTTTTCATATATCTCTTCTTCCAGTAGCAACTGCTGATATACCTTTTCCGTAGGGCCTGCAACCTTGCGTATCTTAAACCGGTGTATGGCCATGGTATGCGTGGTGACACTGTCCATGAAGCTGCGGTCATGCGTGATAATGATGAGTTCCTTTTGCCAGCTTCGCAGGAATTGAGCGAGCCAGCGCAGGGAAACAATATCAAGATAGTTTGTAGGCTCATCAAGGAGAAGAATGTCCGGGTCCGAAACCAGTACCTTTGCAAGGTTCAGCCGCACCTGATATCCACCGGACAGGTCCATGGGAGCGAGGCTGAAATCGTCTGTGGAAAACCCGAGGCCCATGAGTATGGTTTCTGCCTTGTAAGTCTCATCCTTGCCGCCCTCTCCGGCAGGAAGGCTCAGGCATGCCTCTTTCAGTACCGTAGCTTCCGTAAACCGGATGTGCTGTGAAAGATGGCCTCTCCTGTAGTCATCAGGAATACTGATAATCCCTGAGTCAGGCTGCTCCTGGCCGAGTATCATCCTGAAAAGTGTGGTCTTGCCGTGACCGTTTCTTCCGACAAGCCCCACGCGTTCACCGGGATTGACCGTAAAACCGGCCTTGTCGAAGATAACCTGTTGACCGTACGATTTATCTAAATTGCTGACCTGGATCATTGTTTAATTAAGTGAGATTTTGTGAACCTGTTCTATTGATCTTAAAAGTCATTCACAACAGTGTCTCTTGCGGTTACCAGCACGATACCCTGTCCGGGGCGGAGATCGTATGAGAACGGTTCAGGGATATGGTCAAGACGATATTCCGGGGACACATCATTTAAGGGAGCCCCTGCCTGAGCTAATTTACGCAGACTATCCGCATAAAACCGCTGTTTGTTATTGATGTCTTTATTGAGAATAAGCAGGGCCTCCTCCTGTGTGTGAACGGATGCCTTCCACATAATCAGAATATCGGGATTGCCGGCGGGTAAAATCTCCGTGGGGGCCTCTTCCTGGAAAATGGTATAACTCTCCTTGATCTTATTGACACTCTTTATGAAAGAGGTCAGATCAATATCTGTTTCCTCCCAATCCTCCGGCCTGGTTTTTACTACATGCGGCTTTTTGCGAAAACCGAACTCAAATCCTGCAGGCATCATCACGCCTGCGGAAAAAAGCGCAGAAAACAGATAACGCTGCCTGAGCCCGGCTATATTGCCGTTGAATTCCTCGCAAAGCCGTACAGTATCATGGCTTTCCGGGAAACTTATGGAAGGAGCTATCTCACGTGTGAGGGCATATTGTTCAATTAACCAGGGGCTGCTCAAATCCCACCACTTGGAGCTGTTGAATATGTAATCAAAACCAGCGCCGGCAGTCTTCCTGGTCTGGTCAGCCGTGCATCCAAGTGTTTCAGCAAAAAAGAGCACATCCGGATATGCTGCCTTTGTCTCAGTAATGAGTCTTTTCCAGAAGCCTTTCGGAATCTGATAGGCTGCATCACAGCGAAATCCCTTAAAACCCAGATCAATTAAAAATTTTACCACCTTGAAGAAAAACCGGAAAAGCCCTTCCTTGTCCCGTGTATGCCTGTGGTCGAACTTTGCCAGGTCCCCCCACACTACCTTTTTTCCGTTTTCATCACAGAAGGGATTGGCAACTTTCCCCTTTTTCTCCCATTGAAACCACTCAGGGTGTTCCCGGATCAGTCCGGAATCCACAGCGCAGTGGTTAATCACCAGATCGATCATCATCCTCTGACCAAGCCCCTCTGCTGTCCTTATCGTATCCCTTATCTGTTCCTCCGGAGTTTTTTCACTTGCAGTGTCTATCAGAAGTGGGTTAAAGCTGAAATAATCCTTTATCGAGTAGAGGCTGCCTGAAAGACCCGGCAGTTGAACCGGATTAACAAAAATCCAGTTAAAGCCCATTTCAGATGCCCTCTTTAAATGCCCTTCCCATTCAGTAAACTTTCCGGCAAGTAACGGGAACAGATTATATACTATCATCTTCTCAGGTTGTCTCATAACTTTTTTCCTTATCTTTTTAAAAGTTATAATAGTTCACCGGGAATCCAGGATACCCAGTGAGAAGTCAGGAGTCAGAATCCAGGATGAAAAGAGAAAAAACTAAAGAGTTCCAGGGTTTGATAGTCTGTCAAAAAGCGCATCAATCAGAATTATTAGAGGCATATTCCAAATCACTTCCGGCTCCTGACTCCTGAATTCCGGCTCCTGTATTCTCTATTTTTCCCTGTGCTTCACCCTCTTTTTATTCCTGCGTAATGAATGATGCCTGTTTCTCCTGCGCTCTTTTTTCCCGGCTCTCTTTTTCTCTCTTTTCTGTCTCTCCTCTACCTCTTCACTAACCGGCCTTACCTCAAAGCCCCCTCCTTCGGGTGGAAGGGGCTTTAACACCACAGCCCCAAGGGGGGGCAACAATAAAGATAAAGAGAAGTCACGCCCATGCCAGGGTACCTCGTCCGCCATCCCGCCTCCGTACGGAAGCACCTTGCCGCTTCCCCGGTATTTTGTTGCATCGCTGTTTAACAGTTCTGTATAAAAACCCGGGAAAGGCACCCCTATACGGTAATTTTCATACGGCACAGGTGAAAAGTTCATGACAAAGAAGAGGCAGTTTCTCGGGTCCTTCGCCTTTCTCATAAATGCAATCACGTTTTCATCAGAGCTGTCTGCAACTATCCACTCAAAGCCGGCGCTTTTGAAATCAACTTCATAAAAGGCCCTTTCAGAACAGTAGAGCCTGTTCAGGTCACTGACATAGCGCTTCAGGCGCTTGTGTGATGGCCTGTCTAAAAGATCCCAGTCAAGGCCCTTTGCATGATCCCACTCGCCCCACTGGCCGAACTCTCCACCCATGAAGAGGAGCTTTTTGCCGGGGTGGGCATACATAAAGGCATATAAGAGACGCAGGTTTGCAAACTTCTGCCATTCATCGCCGGGCATTTTATTTATGAGAGAACCTTTTGAGTGTACAACTTCGTCGTGCGACAGCGGGAGTATGAAATTCTCGTTAAAGGCATAGAGGAGTCCGAAGGTAAGATTGTTGTGGTGATACCTGCGGTGGACAGGGTCCTTCCCCATGTAAAGCAGCACATCATGCATCCATCCCATATTCCATTTAAAGCCGAATCCAAGACCGCCGCGGGCGGCTTTTTTTGTCACGGCAGGCCAGGCCGTGGACTCCTCGGCGATCATCATCACCCCTGGAAATTTTTCATACACCAGAGAGTTTGTCTGTTTCAGGAACTCTATGGCCTCCAGGTTTTCATTGCCGCCGTACTTGTTAGGTATCCATTCCCCATCTTTTCTTGAGTAATCCAGGTAGAGCATGGAGGCCACTGCATCAACCCTCAGTCCGTCAAAATGGTATGTCTCAAGCCAGAACAGGGCATTGGCAACAAGAAAATTTTCCACCTCGTTTCTGCCGGAGTTGAATATCAATGTCCCCCAGTCTCTCTGCTCTCCTTTTCGGGGGTCTGCGTGTTCATACAGGCAGGTACCGTCAAACCATGCCAGGGCATGGGCGTCTTTCGGGAAATGTGCCGGCACCCAGTCGAGGATTACCCCGATGCCGTTTTGATGGCAGATATCAATAAATTTCATGAGGTCTTCGGGTTTACCGAATCTCGAAGTAGGGGCATAGAAATTTGAAACCTGGTATCCCCAGGAAGGATCATATGGATGCTCTGCCAAAGGCATGAACTCAATATGCGTAAAACCCATATCCTTCACATAGGGTATGAGTTTTGCAGCTAATTGCCTGTAAGAGAGAAATTTATTGTCCGGGGTCCTCATCCATGAGCCGGCGTGAACTTCATAGATGGAGAGCGGGAGCTCCCGGGCATCGATGCGCGCCCTCCTCTCCATCCATTTATCGTCATGCCATTGATGTTTACCGTCAGGCTTGTAAATTATACTTGCCGTATGAGGCGGGGCCTCTGTATAAAATGCATATGGGTCCGATTTCAGAAAGACATCTCCGTTTCCGGCCATGATCTCGTATTTATACATCTCCCCCTCAGCAAGACCGGGGATAAAGATTTCCCGGATGCCTGACCCGGCAACAGGTCCCATCTGATGATACCGCCCGTCCCAGCCGTTAAAGGCGCCCACCACGCTCACACGCCGGGCATTCGGTGCCCAGACAGCAAAATTCACTCCGTGAACGCCGTCTTTCACTACAGGGTGAGCGCCGAGCTTTTCAAAGATACGGTAGTGATTCCCCTCAGCAAACAGATAGCGGTCGAACCCGGACATGAGAGGGGAAGGGAAGGCATAAGGATCATGAAAGGTCACGGCAGCCCCTTGCTTATCAATCACACGAAGCCGGTATTTAAAACCCGTATTCTCTCCGGCGATGAGCAATTCAAAAAAACCCTCTTCATGTATCCTCTCCATCCGATTTTCAGTCTCCGGATATCCATCCCGGAGCACATACACTTGATCCGCATGCGGAAGGAAGGCCCGGATAACAACAGCATTATCTTTTTCAGAATAATGGAGACCCAAAATTGCACAGGGATCATTGTGGCGTGCCTGAATAATCTTCCGGATATCCTCTTTAGGAATAGTATTTTTCATATTGTCTCGACCGCTAACTGTTAACTGATAACCGTGAACGGTTTTCCCCCTGCCACAAAGGGCATTACTTTCTTTCTGATGACGCAAAATAGTAAAATGTCCAGTATATTCTAATTTCATTACATTCTAATTTCAACTCGCAGGAAATGGAGGCGCAGTGGAGCTTTACAGTATGAGTATTGATGAAGCGCGATCAGCTATTGTCAGAGGTGAGATAAGGCCTCTGGAACTTGTAATTGCATTATTTGAAAGAATAGATGCCCTGGAAGAGAGAGTCGGGGCATATGTTTCTCTTACAAGGGAAAATGCCTTGAGCCGGGCAAGGCAGGCGGAAGATGATCTCAAACAAAATGCAGGAAAAGCACTTACCGGCATACCGCTTGCAATAAAGGATAATATTTGCACGGAAGGTATAAAAACCACATGTTCTTCAAAAATATTAGAAAATTTTATTCCTCCTTATGAGAGCAGTGTTACACAGAGGCTTAAAAGTGAAGGCTATATATTAATCGGAAAAACAAATCTTGATGAGTTTGCCATGGGCTCGTCAACAGAAAATTCCGCATTCGGACTTACTAAAAATCCATGGGACTTTGAGAGGGTACCCGGCGGCTCAAGCGGCGGCTCAGCCGCGGCAGTAGCATCTGATGAATGCATTGCAGCCCTTGGGTCGGATACAGGCGGATCAATCCGCCAGCCTGCGGCGTTTTGCGGTGTTGTTGGTTTAAAACCGACTTACGGGAGGGTTTCCCGCTACGGTCTTGTGGCGTTTGCATCGTCCCTTGACCAGATAGGGCCTATTACTAAAAATGTCAGGGATTCCGCAATCCTTATGAATATTATCAGCGGACACGACCCGTATGATTCAACATCTGCCGATATGCCGGCATCTGATTTCACTTCCGGTCTCGGTCAGGAAATAAAGGGCCTGAAGATCGGCATTCCCAAAGAATACTTTATAGAAGGTCTGGATAAGGAAGTGGAAAATTCTGTAAAGGAAGCGATAAAAAAACTTGAATCCCTCGGCGGCATACCTGTTGAAATATCTTTGCCGCATACGGAATATGCAGTAGCTGCTTATTATATACTGGCGACCTCTGAGGCATCATCCAACCTTGCACGATATGACGGGGTGAAATACGGGTTAAGGTCTGATGGGGAAGATTTAATTGATATGTATATGAGGACAAGGGATGAGGGATTCGGCGCTGAAGTAAAACGAAGGATTATTCTCGGGACATATGCCTTATCATCAGGGTACTATGATGCTTATTATAAAAAGGCCCAGCAGGTGAGGACATTGATAAAGGAGGATTTCGAAAAGGCATTTGAAAATGTTGATGTAATAGTTACACCGACAACTCCGACCCCGGCATTTAAGATAGGAGAAAAGATAGAGGACCCTTTACAGATGTATTTAACGGATATTTTCACCCTCTCCGTGAACCTTGCAGGTGTTCCTGGGATATCTATACCATGCGGTTTTACGTCCCGGAATCTGCCGGTTGGATTACAGATAATCGGAAAGCACTTTGATGAGGAATCAATATTAAAAGTTGCTTACGCTTACGAGCAGGCTACAGACTGGCATAAGAAAAAGCCGAATATATAAAATGGAGACTTTCAATGCAATATGAAGCCGTAATCGGTCTTGAGATACATGCTCAACTCTTGACGGATACTAAAATATTCTGCGGTTGTTCTACCAGGTTCGGCTCTGAGCCCAACACCCAGACCTGTCCGGTATGTATCGGAATGCCCGGTGTTTTGCCGGTTATGAATGAAAAGGCGATTGGATATGTTGTAAAAACCGGTCTTGCATTGAACTGCGAAATTCCATCTCTCAGCAGGTTTGCAAGAAAGAATTATTTTTATCCTGACCTTCCAAAAGGCTATCAGATAAGCCAGTACGAGCTGCCTCTTTGCGGGGAGGGTTACATTGAAATATCCGTAAACAACAGCAGGAAAAAGATAGGGCTTACAAGAATTCATCTGGAAGAAGATGCGGGCAAGAATATTCACGAAGGAGGCGGGAACGAAAGTTTAGTTGATTTAAACAGGGCAGGGGTTCCTCTCATGGAGATTGTCACCGAGCCTGATATCCGCAGTCCGGGGGAAGCCGTGGAATTTATGAAAAAATTGAGATCCATTGTGCGTTATATTTGTGTGTGTGACGGAAACATGGAAGAGGGTTCACTGCGATGCGATGCAAATGTCTCCATTCGCCCGGTAGGGGAGGCCGAGCTTGGAGTAAAGACCGAAATTAAAAATTTGAATTCCTTCAGGTTTGTTGAGAAGGCCCTTGATTATGAGATAAGGCGGCAGGTAAAGGCGCTTAATGATGGAGTCAGGATTATTCAGGAGACAAGGCTCTGGAACCCGGAAAAAAGTATTACAGAATCTATGCGTTCAAAAGAGGAGGCGCATGATTACAGGTACTTCCCCGACCCTGACCTTGTGCCGATAGAACTTGATAAATCATGGATAGAGGAAATAAAGGAAGGTATCGGGGAGCTTCCTGATGCAAGGCGTGAAAGATTTATAAAAGAATACAACCTGCCTGAACAGGATGCGGATTTATTGACTGCTGAAAAGGCTGTTGCTGAATGGTTTGAGCAGGCTGTTAAATCAGGCGGTGATCCGAAGACTGCAAGCAACTGGATAAAGGGCGATCTTGCAAAACTCCTCAATGAAGAGAACAGACAGATCAGCGAATCTCTTCTGACGCCAAAGCATCTTGTTGAGATGCTTGCTCTTATTGATAAAGGGACGATAAGCGGTAAGATTGCCAAGACTGTTTTTGAAGAGATGTATAAAACAGGCAAAGATGCAGATGCTATTGTAAAAGAAAAATGCCTTGTTCAGATCAGCGATGAGGCAGGGATAGAAAAGATTGTTGACGAAATTCTGAATAACAACCCCGAAGAGGTGGAACGGTTCAGGGCAGGTGAGGCAAAATTGATGGGCTTTTTTGTCGGACAGGTGATGAAGGAGACCAAAGGCAAGGCGAATCCGAAGATTGTAAATGAATTGTTAAGGGAGAAGCTGAGCTAACAGTTGGACGAGAGTTGTGAAAGTCTTGAATCTCGAGATAATTTGTAAAACAATATAATCTTAAGACAGGAAATGACTATGGAAAAATCAGGCGCAACTACAAATTCGGCCTCTGAAATCCTTTCATCCCTGAAAGCACTGAAACCGGAGATCAGGCAGAGATACAAGGCGGAGGTGAAGGGGATTTTCGGTTCGTATGTGAGAGGCGAACAAAAGGCGGGAAGTGACATAGATGTCCTGGTTGAATTCGACGAGGGGGCAAACCTGCTGGATTTGACCGGCCTTTCAATATTCCTTGAGGAAAAACTTAAATGCCGTGTTGATGTTGTTCCTGAAGATGCCATAAGAAAAGAGCTGAAACCCGCCATTCTTCGCGAGGCCGCCTATTTATGAGGGATTATTATCTTTATCTGGAAGACATGGTGAATGCAATGGAGGCAATCGAAAGGTTTGTCAAAGGGATCGATTTTGATGAATTTCAGCATAACGACATGATCTCAAGCGCGGTTATAAGGAAATTCGAGATAATTGGTGAAGCGGCAAAAAATGTTCCCGAAACTGTAAGGAGCAAATATCCTGAACTTCCGTGGAAGGAAATGTCGGGAATGCGGGACAGGCTTATCCATTTTTATTTCGGGGTCAAATACGATCTCGTATGGCATACTATTAAAGATATCATTCCGGCAGCAAAATCCGGGATACTTAAGATATTGACGGCAGGTCAATGATTTTATTTGCAAAATAAGGATGGTATTGCATGGCAACTATTCTCATCGTAGAAGACAAGGAATCCATGGCCCGGATGCTAAAGGAGACACTGGAGATAGCGGGTTATGATGTGGTAATTGCAAAAGACGGAACCGGGGGGATTAAGAAGGTGAGGGAGAGTAATGTGGACCTGGTGCTTACAGACCTTAAGCTGCCCGGGAAAGACGGTCTTGAAGTGCTTAAGGCATCAAAAGATGAAAATCCTTTAACTCCTGTAATTGTTATGACTGCCTACGGGTCTATTGAGACCGCTGTTAATGCTATGAAACTGGGTGCATATGATTTCATAACAAAACCGTTAGACACCGACTACCTGCAAATTCTCATAAAAAGATCGCTTAAAAACCAGAGACTCATCACTGAAAACCTTCTCCTCAAAGATGCATTGTCACACAGCGTCGGCATGCCGAATATTATCGGCAAAAGCAGGGGGATGCTTGAAGTGGCTGAGAATATACAGAAGGTGGCCCCTACAAAGACAACCGTATTGATCCTTGGAGAATCGGGCACAGGCAAAGAACTCTTTGCGAGGGCAATCCATGATTTAAGTCCCAGGAAAGATCATCCGTTCGTCCCGATAAACTGTGCGGCAATACCCGGAGAACTCCTTGAATCCGAACTGTTCGGCCATGAGAAGGGGGCATTTACCGGGGCTGGAGAGAAAAAACTCGGGAAGCTTGAACTTGCGGACAGGGGTACGGTTTTCCTTGACGAAATAGGCGAAATGGATATTGCCCTGCAGGCAAAGCTTTTAAGAACCCTGCAGGAAGGAGAAATAGACAGGGTTGGAGGCACAAAATGCATTAACGTGGATATAAGAATCCTTGCTGCAAGCAACAGGGATCTTGAGGCGGCAGCCGCAGACAATACATTCAGGGAGGACCTTTTTTACAGGCTGAGTGTCTTCCCGATCACGATCCCTCCTTTAAGACAGAGAAAAGATGACATACCCGCACTGGTTGAACACTTTATATCCAGGTATTCGGCAGAGATGAATATCACACACAAAGACATAGCCCCGGATGCAATAGAAATATTAAAAAACTATTCATGGAAGGGCAATGTGAGAGAGCTTGAAAATGTCATAGAAAGGGCGCTCATACTTTGCGATGGAAATGTAATAACAAAAAAGGATTTCAGTCTGGCGCCTGCCGGCCATTCAGGGGCGAGAGCAGGGGAGTCCGCATTAGATGGAACACTCGATGAAGTTGCAAAGGCAGCCCTTAAAGTCGCAGAGTCCCGAAGGATAAAGAAGGCGCTTGAAGATACTCACGGAAATAAAACCAAAGCTGCCGGGATACTCAAGGTCAGCTACAAGACTTTACTGACCAAAATCAAGGATTATGAAATAGAAAGCTGACATTTTGTGGATTGTCTATTCCCTTTTAACCGCGCTTTCCCTTGCTACAAGTGATGCCTTGACAAAACGCGCTCTTTCCTCCGGAGATGAGTATTTTATAGCATGGGCACGATTGTTATTTGCCCTGCCCGTCCTTTTGATAAGCTTATTATTTATAGAATTCCCTCCTCTTGATAAAACCTTCTGGCTGGCTGTATTATGCGCACTTCCCCTGGAAATAACCGCTATTATCTTATATACAAAGGCATTAAAATTCTCTCCCATGAGTCTGACAATGCCCTTTCTTGCATTAACCCCTGTGTTTTTAATTTTCATGTCATACCTCATCCTTGGGGAGCGTGTTTCAATCGGGGGCGGCGCCGGGATTATCCTCATGGCTGCAGGAAGTTACCTGCTCAATATCCACGAAATAAAAAAATCAATACTGGAGCCTGTAAAGGCGATATTCAGGGAAAAGGGATCGGTTATGATGATTGCAGTTGCCTTTATTTTCAGTCTTACGTCTTCACTGGGGAAAATGGCTATTGAACACTCATCCCCCGTCTTTTTCGGGGCATTTTACTTTATACTGGTATTTCTTTTATTTACCCCGCTTGCTTTTATGAAAAACAGGGGGGAAATCATTATTAGAAAAAAGGATATTATTCCTCTTGCGTCTATTGGTTTTACCTATTCATTGATGATTATTTTCCATATGATTGCAATGAGCCTTGTTAATGTTGCGTATATGATTTCAATTAAAAGAACAAGCATCTTTTTCAGTATTTTTTACGGACATCATTTATTTAAAGAAGAAAAAATTGCCGCTAAAGCGATTGGAAGCACGATTATGTTTTCGGGATTCGTATTGATTGTTGTGAGCAAATAGTGTTTGTGTATAAATAACACAACTACTCAAAAGCATGTCATTCCCACAAGCGAAGCGCGTCGGGAATCTTTCTTAAAGAAACGATTCCGGACAAGCCGGAATGACAGAAAAACGACAACTATCTGAGTTTATAACCACAGAATTCAGAACGTTGGCAATACAATAAAGAAATATGTTACTCTTTAGGGATGGGAGGTAACTATATTGTATAAGAGTATCATCATATGGGTCTTGTTCGGTTTGATGATGATCCTGGTTTTCAATCTTCTCGAAACATCCAAACCGCAGGAAGAAATGATTTTTTCGGATTTCATGTCCGAATTACAACAAAATAATGTAGAAGAGGTAACGATAAAAAAACCTGAGAACCTGATCGTCGGCACCCTGAAGAACGGCCTGAAATTCAAAACCTTTGCGCCGGACTATCCCGACCTGGTAAAGGACCTTCAAAACAAAGGCATAAGAATTAGTGCGAAGCCGGATCATACACCGTGGTATATGAATGTGCTCTTTAATTTTGGGCCGATAATTCTGCTTGTATTTCTCTGGGTATTTTTTATGAAGCAGATGCAGGCCGGCGGCAACAAGGCTCTCTCATTCGGCAGAAGCAGGGCAAAGCTCATCTCTGAAAAAGGGATAAAAGTAACCTTTTCCGATGTTGCAGGCATTGAAGAGGCCAAAGAGGAAGTGCAGGAAATCATTGAATTTCTGAAAGATCCTCAGAAATTTCAGAAGTTAGGCGGGAAAATCCCAAAGGGTGTCCTGCTTGTGGGGCCTCCGGGCGCCGGAAAAACTTTGCTTGCAAAGGCCATAGCAGGCGAAGCAGGCGTACCGTTTTTTTCCATAAGCGGCTCCGATTTCGTAGAGATGTTTGTCGGCGTAGGCGCTTCGAGGGTCAGGGACCTTTTTGAACAGGCAAAGAAGAGCAACCCATGCATTATATTTATAGACGAGATAGATGCCGTAGGACGCCACAGGGGAGCGGGACTTGGAGGCGGACACGACGAACGCGAACAGACACTGAACCAGCTTCTGGTGGAGCTTGACGGTTTTAACCCGAACGAAGGAATTATTGTGCTTGCGGCAACCAACAGGCCTGATGTACTTGATCCCGCACTTTTAAGGCCGGGCAGATTTGACAGACAGGTTATCGTCCCTCATCCGGATGTAAAAGGCAGGGAGGAGATAATAAAGGTTCACAGCAAAAATATCCCTCTCCACGATAATGTAAATATTGCAACCCTTGCGAGGGGAACACCGGGATTTTCAGGAGCAGACCTTGCCAATCTTATAAATGAAGCAGCCCTGCTGGCAGCGAGACGTTCCAGGACAAAGGTTGAAATGATAGATTTTGAGGATTCAAAAGACAAGGTCATGATGGGCAAGGAAAGAAAAAGCATGATAATATCCGAAGAAGAAAAGAACAATACGGCATACCATGAAGCAGGCCAC
This sequence comes from bacterium BMS3Abin06, assembly GCA_002897895.1. Lineage (GTDB taxonomy): Bacteria > Nitrospirota > Thermodesulfovibrionia > UBA6902 > UBA6902 > BMS3ABIN06. The sequence goes on along the minus strand of BDSY01000100.1, from coordinate 30,074 downwards.
GCCCTTGTTGCAAAACTGACTCCGGGGACCGATCCCATTCACAAGGTAAGCATAATCCCGAGGGGAATGGCGCTCGGCATTACGCAGCAACTGCCGATAGATGACAGGTATACCTATTCAAAAGAACATATTTTAAATACTCTTGCTGTCCTGATGGGCGGGAGGGCTGCTGAAGAGATAGCCCTTGGACATCTCACCACGGGCGCTGGCAATGACCTTCAGAGGGCAACCGACCTTGCAAAGAAAATGGTCTGCGAATGGGGGATGAGTGATAAATTAGGCCCCTTAACCTTTGGAAAGCGTGAAGAACAGATATTCCTCGGCAAGGAGTTTTCAAAGCAAAAAGACTATTCCGAAAAGACGGCGGAAGAAATTGACGGTGAAATCAGGACGATTGTCGGCGAGAGATATGAATATGCAAAACATCTCCTGCTTGATAACAAGAAATTGCTTCTCAACCTTGCCCGGGCGCTGCTTGATAAAGAAACCATGGATGCTGCTGAAATAGATGCGATTGTGAAAGGCAAAAACGGTTCTGCAAAGCCTGAAGAAAAGGAGAGTCCGGCTCCGGCCGCAGAAGAAATTAACCCTGAAAAGGATATAAGCACAACTTCCGAATCAAGAGCGTAATTTTCAGATTGAAAGCATATCCCGTAATACACGCCGGATGAAACTCGCCTGGAAAAACTTCTGTTTTGACTTTACTCTGAGATCCTATGTCATGGGTATTCTTAATGTCACCCCTGACTCCTTTTCTGACGGAGGAACATATTTCAGTAAAGAGAGCGCTGTTGAACAGGCCCTGAGAATGGAGGATGAAGGCGCAGATATTATAGATATCGGCGGGGAATCCACGAGACCGGGCGCAGAGAAAATTTCTGTCAAAGAAGAAGTTAATCGTGTTGTGCCTGTCATTGAAGCGCTTGCAGGGAAAGTAAAGGTTCCGATTTCAGTGGATACTTACAAGTCGGATGTTGCAAAGGCAGCTATTCAGGCAGGCGCTTCAATCATCAATGATATAAGCGGCTTGCGGTTTGATCCTGAAATGCCGGGGATTGCAGCAAAAAACAAAGTTCCTGTCGTAATAATGCATATCAAAGGCACTCCAAGGAACATGCAGAAGGCTCCGGTTTATAAAGCCCTTATCCCTGAGATAATTGACTATTTGCACGAGGGGATTAAAATTGCAAGAGACGCCGGAATTCCCGATGACATGATCATTATTGATCCGGGAATCGGTTTTGGAAAAACCGTTGAACATAATCTTGAGATCATTAAAGGGCTGAATGAATTTACAGGATTTGAAAAACCGGTACTTTTAGGCCATTCAAGGAAATCATTTATCGGCAGGATGCTCGGCGATCTCCCTGTTTCAGAAAGACTTGAGGGTACGGCAGCAGCGGCGGCCATCGGGATATTCAATGGAGCAAACATTATCAGGGTACATGACGTAAAGGAAATGGCCGGAGTGGCGAAGATTGCTGACGGAATAAAACGGGGTTTTGTGAATTTCTCTCAGTAAATGTGGTATGATTTAAGCTGATTTCAGACGGGGCGTAGCGCAGTCCGGCAGCGCGTACGGTTCGGGACCGTAAGGTCGAAGGTTCAAATCCTTTCGCCCCGACCATTTTCTTTTATGTATATTCCTGAATTATCAATGGGTTACAGCAATTAACACCTGAATAAATTAAACCCTGATGGTTCGGTAACAGTTCGGTAGTGGTTGTAGTAACCTCAACGGTTTCGTTTATCTTTGCTTCATTCTCTTTGGCTTCCTTGATCGTTTCCTCGATTAAATCTTAAGGTCTGTGCGTAGTGGGATTGCTTCTTTGGTTTTGCCTTCGGCCTCAGAATATTCTCAAGCTCTTCAGTTTCTTTTATCATCTGCTAACTTTTACCAACTTTCCTTATTGACATCTGCCTAAAAATTGTGCAATATAAAAATATACTGTAAACATAAACCAGAGTAATCCGAACAAACAGGGTAACCATGACGGAGCCCTTTCTTCCGATAAAAATAATTAATCCTCATACAAAGAAATCATTTAATACTCTCGGACTAATTGATACAGGCGCCGCCTCATGTGCTGTCCCTGCTTATATAGCTAAGATAATAGGACCTCGACAGTACCGAGTTCTGTCATTCCGGCTTGTCCGGAATCTATAACCCTTTGATTTTCCCGGATTCCCGACAAGCGGGAATGACAACTGCGTGGTCATGACGTTTTCTTTAGAATCAACATGTTAAAAGAGAACTCGGTACTCTTAAGGAAATAGGACATATAACTTTAAAAAAAGATTTAAGGTTGAATTTACTGGCGCTGGGGGCAAGGGAACTGCATATGCACATAAAACAAAAATAGAAATAATTGTTCCCGACACAGACAAAATTGTTATTCCGAATACAATGATAAATCATATAGAAGGATTACCTCATATATTATTAGGTGTAAGCGGTTTTCTGGAACGATTTATACTTAAAATACATTATCCCAGTTACCGGCTTTCAATAAAAAATCCAGTAAAATATATCCCGCCATATTCAACGCCTTAAATAATAATTCATGTAAGTTCTACTTCAACTTCAGCAAGATTATCTGAAAAGGATGCAAACCATTTTTATTGAAGAGTTATCCTCACGTTTTTTTCATCTTGACTCACTTTGTTAAATGTATGGTATAATAAAACTACTATATGAAAGCGGAACTTATTTTTCACGATAAGGTTGTAGAGCATGATAACAGTATAGTTGAGATCAAAATATGGTCTGTGCCTGTAACATCTGACAGACTGCATGGGTATAAATACTCTATGGTTTACATCAAGGACGGTAAACGTATTGTAGGTTATGACAACCATACAGGTAAAAGAGACCACAGGCATTATGGAAACAAGGAAGGGCCCTATAGGTTTACAACTATAGATAAGCTTTTTGAAGATTTTTATAAGGACCTCAGGAGGTATACAAAACAATGAGAGTTAAGAATGTAACCATTGGAATAAAAAGCGTTGAAGAAATGATTGATGAAGCGAAAGGTGTTATGAAAAGCCTTGAACGCGGGAAAAAGGTTGGCAAGAGAAAAGCCGGTATTTATTTTGAGAACCTTGAAACGATGAGAAAGGCTATCACTATAGAAAGACTTAAGATTCTCAAAGTCATCAAGGCAGAACACCCGGAGTCTATTTACAGGCTTGCCAAGATACTAAACCGGAACCTCAAGAATGTTTCAGATGATGTCCATTATCTTGCTGACCTGGGACTTATCGAACTGGAAAAAACAAAGAACGGCAGAGAGAAAACAACACCAACAGTCAATTATGACAAGATACTGCTTGAAATACCTGTATGAGTTGTAAAAAAATGAGCCTCTTACCTCGCCCCGGGACAGAGGGTGATCGCTCCCCTTTGAGGCTCACTTAATTTAAGGGCAAATTCATGAAAGGCGAGCACGGCACAAAAGAGAATCACAAAAAGGGCTTTAATTGATCACACCCTTCTTATTGGAACGGAAGATGTATATGTCGGTTTTGAAACCAATGACGCATATAAGACTCTGACGAAAGAAACAAAAGATGAGTATTATTCACTAAAAGCCCCAAAATATTGGATTGATTATTATATTTTAGTTGAATGGCTTAATAGTGGTACTCCGCCGGGATATATAAAAGGCTGTGCTGCAGGACCCGACCATTTTCTTATTTATATATTTCCTGATAATCAACTGGTTACAGCAGGCAATACCTGAATAGTTACCTCAAGGAAAATAGATGCCGCTGTCAATATTTTCGTGACTTTTGATTCTTCACTTGCTACACTATTTTAATGAGTAAACATGAAAAAGTATTACTGAAAATACTGCGTGGTTCTTCAGATGCAAATACATCATTCAATGATTTATTTAACCTGTTGAAAACATTAGGATTCGAGGAACGTATTCGGGGGAGTCATCATATTTTCAGAAAAAAGGGGATTATCGAGAAAATTAATTTGCAACGTGATGGTAGTAAAGCAAAAGTTTATCAGGTTCGCCAAGTAAGGAATTTGATTTTAAAATATAATCTTGGGGAGGAACTTTAATGTATAAATATGAAATTGTAATTTACTGGAGTGATGAAGACAAGGTTTATATTGCCGACGTTCCCGAACTGCCGGGCTGTTCTGCACACGGAGCATCATATGATGAAGCTTTAGTCAATGCAAAGGAAGCGATTCAATTGTGGATTGATACGGCTAATGAATTTGGAGACCCTGTACCGGAACCAAAAGGGCATAGACTATTATTTGCATAAGGCTAACCTTGAAGAAATAAAATCAATTGAGTTCATAGCATTTGTGATTCTATTCAATTAGCAACCGGGGGCATCTTCTCAATTAGATAAGAAATAAAAAAAGCATATCAAGGCATTGGACTCGAATGCGAACCAGCGGTATTGTTTTCGTTCTCATCGTCTTTCTTTTGCAAAACATCTTTTTTCATGTTGTAGTCTTTACAGGTTCGCATCGGTCAATTTCACGATAGCGCCCTTTTAAATTTTCTATCTCCATGGAAGAAATGCTTGGTGAAGCAGAAGGTGTTATGAAAAGCCTTGAACGCGGGAAAAAGGTCAGCAAGAGAAAGGCCGGTATTTATTTTGAGAACCTTTTTCTTATAGAGTCATTCCGGAATCATTCAGCTTTTCTCTCGTCCGGTTAAGGTAATCTCTCCGGCCTGTTCTTTTATTTTTCAGCCCCCATAATTACTATCCTTCAGAACTACAGAATTATGAATCAGATTACATAGTTCTATGAACCGGATTACATAACAATCAAACCTGCTTGCACAAACCCCTTTTAAAATAAGCTTTTTGTTTTTTAGCATCATATTTGCTTAATAAAAGATATCTATTGAATATCAGCATGATAGGCACTGAAGCAAGAATGAGGAGGGAGTGAAAATGTTAAAAAAAACAAAAATATACGTCGTAATTCTAATCCTGTCCGTTTTTCTGTTCCAAACAAATGAGGCTTTTCCCGGTTCTCCGGGCATATCTCAATATACGGCATTTCCGCCATTCAGCGGCGCGCTGACAAAGCCGAATGTCCTTCTCAATGTCGATACCTCTTTCTCCCAGTTCTACTTTGCATATGATTTTGATTACAACCAGGTACAGAGTGTACAGGCGGGAGTTTTAAGTCTACCACCTGTCAGCCAGGGGTTTCTTCCAGCCACAACTTATTACGGCTATTTTGAGCCTGATGAGTGGTATAAATATGACAGTATCAACGGAGAATGGACAACAACAGGCGCTACAACTGCTGACTGGAAGGGCAATTTCCTGAACTGGCTTACAATGAGGAGAGTGGATATATTGAAGAAGGTTATTGTCGGAGGAAAGACAAGAGCGAGGATCGGCGCTGCCGGGGACCCTTATGACCTCATGGGGCAGAAGGCCTTTACCGGGCATGACGGTTATCAGAAGGAGGTTCCCGATAATGTGCTCTGCACTGTCTCACCACTTGGAGGTGGCGGAATGGGTGGCTGCATGAGCACAAGCAGCACAACATTCACCTTTAATAACAACCTGGTAACTTTCGGTGAGAATGACCCGATGCCGGACCCGATAGCGCTGACCGATGTCTCCGCGTTCAGCGTTGGTTTAACTTATGACAGTTTAAGTGATTACAAGGTAATAGTGCACAGGGCTTCAGAGCCTGAGGGTGTAGTCCAGATGGTTGGCGACAATGTGAGATGGGGGCTTGAATTTATCTCCGACCAGCAGCAGTATCCGAGCCCTGCTCTGAGTGAACTGACTGAGTCACCGGAGCATGGATGCGGGCATGGTGGTCACGGTGATTTGGGCATTTATACAGAGACATTCCAGTGTGTCGGCATACATGATGGTGTTATAGCGCCTGCCGCCAGCTTTGTAGACCAGGTCAATGTTGAGGGCGGGATAGTAGTTGTTCCGTGCGGCTATTATGACAATAATGTAACGGTAACAATAAACGGCACGGTATATGATGCCACTAACCCGATAACGCGGGAAGACGCCATAGTTAAATTAATCGGGAGCAATATTCCCCTGACACCTGCTACACCCCTTGCCGAATCACTCTGGACGGCAACAGGTTATTTCCAGCAGAGGGGCACAGGCGCTTTATACCCGGACGGCTCCTATCCGGTTGGCAGCGACGTTGATCCGTATAACTATGCGGATGATCCGGCTACTGATACTGACCGGACTCCATGCGCCAAAAGCTTTGTTATAACTATTACAGACGGAGAGCCGACCACTGACTTAAACATTCCGCTTGCACAACAGGGGTATGGCTCAACATATGCCGACACTTCCGCTAACCCACCTGCCTGGGCAGCAGCGTCGACCGACTACTTCTGGCAGTTAAACGGCTCCCACTATATTGATAACGTTGCTTTCTATGGTCATGCGGATATTGACAGTCTTCCTGCAAAATACAGAGACCTGAGAGACGGGAGTATTGGAACAGGGGCAGTCCTCGACGGCGATCAGTATCTTACCCATTATTTCATCTATGCAAACTTCGGCAGCGGCTCGCCTGATGGTGAAAGGCTCTTGAACTGGTCTGCGGCGTCAGGAGGCGGGGCAGCAAGGAACGGCGGCTTTATAGACAGCAACGGAGATTTTTTACCCGATCTGGCGGGCGAGTATGACAATGATGTAAACGGGTACAATGACACATTCTATGAGGCAATAGATGGATATCAGCTTGAGGGTGCGCTTATAAATGCCATCTACGGCATACTTGACAGCGTATCTTCCGGCACCGCAGCAGGCATGCCGGCCAACGCAGGGGCAGGAGATGGAGTGCTTTATCAGGCATATTTCTATCCGCAAAAAATGGAAAACCTCAGTTCCCGGAAGTGGCTTGGAGATATTAAGGCTCTGAATGCGGACGGTACGTCTATCTGGGACGGCGGCACAATACTCTGGGAGACAAGCCCCGGAAACAGGACTATCTATACAACTACAGACGGATCCACTAAGTTTAGTTTTGAAACCGCATATTCTTCAACAACATTACAGACACATCTCAGGGCAGCGGATACCGCGGAGACAGGCAATATTATCAACTGGATTCGCGGAGACGACCTTACGGGCATAACCGATTCAGGACATCCCAATGGATATAGAAAAAGGGACCTTACCCTTACCGTCAACGGTGTAACTTCAACCAATGTATGGAAACTCGGCGACATAATCAATTCAACTCCCACTGTTGTGGGGCAGCCCATGGAAAACTATGACCTCCTTTACGGGGACGCTTCTTATACCGGTTTCAGATCAGAGCATTTAACAAGAAGCCAGGTAGTTTACGTAGGTGCAAATGACGGCATGCTTCATGCATTCAATGCAGGGAGCGGCGAAGAGCTTTGGGCATTCATACCGCGCGGCCTTTTGCCCCATCTGAAATGGCTTACAGACCCTGACTATACCCATGTGTACTATGTGGATTCAAAGCCAAAGATAACAGATGCAAAAATCTTCACTGCTGACACTACTACCCATATAAATGGCTGGGGGACCATACTCATCGGCGGATTCGGGTACGGCGGGAAAGATATAAACTTGACATCAGGAAGCGCCTCACCTGAATATTTTGCCCTTGATATTACCGACCCTGCGAATCCGGAACTTCTATGGACATTTTCAGACCCCGGTCTCGGTCTCAGCATGACTTATCCTTCTGTTGCGAAAATCGGAGACGACTGGTTTGCCATCTTCGGATCAGGAGCCACAGAGTATGATATATTCTCAAACCTTACAAGCTTCCAGAGCGGAAACATCTTTGTCCTGAAAATCTCGGGAGGATCAGACGGGGTAATCAGCACCTGGACTGAAGGCACAAACTTCTGGAAGATATCAACCGGCAATATAGACACATTTATGGCCGACCCCATCACTGTTGATGTTGATATTGACTATGACACGGATGTGATATATTTTGGAGAAAACTATTGGGATGCAGGCAATAACCCGAATACCCTTTTGCGCAGGATAACTACAAACAAAGGTTCAGAGAGCACGCCATCAAACTGGACACTATCAACTGTTGCAAATATTGACACTGTCGCCGGCACCAAGGATAGCGCAAAAAGAATCACAGCGGCCCCCTCGGTAGCAATGGATAACAGGACAAATCTCTGGGTTTTTTTCGGGACAGGACAGTTCCTTGGCGCATCGGACAAAAACCAGACCGATACAGGCGCTTTTTATGCTGTCAGGGACGGCTGCTGGAATGAAAGTTGTGGGACGCCGCCGTCATCTTATACAAGCCTGCTGGATATATCCGAGGCTGTTGTAAATATAGACGGCAGTGTAACGGGCATCATTCCCTGCGACGCAACAACAGTATCCACATGGTCGGATTTATTAAGCGCTTCATACAATTGTGATGGTTGGGCAATGTATTTTAATACCCTCGTTGAAAGTGCAGATTTCACCGGCAAAAGCCTTACTAACAGTGCGGGCAATCATGGTGGTGAAAGGATGGTCTCAAAACCACTTGTCATCGGCGGGCTTGTAACATGGACAACCTTTATACCTGATGACAGCGCCTGCTCTTCCGGGGGAGAGAGCAATCTGTATGCGATTTATTACAAGACAGGCTCTGCTTACCAGAATTATATATTCAGGGAACAGCAGGATGCCGCTGACCTGGTTGCCGGTGGAGGATCAACCCCTTATGATCTTACAAATATTGCAAGGGTCAAAAGACTGGACGGAGGAGTGATATCATCCGTCAGCGCGCAGATAACATCAAGCGGCGGAACTATGGGATTTGCCCAGCAGGTAACCGGCAGTATCCTTGAAATGGAGAGTATCAACCCGATTTCTCTGAAAAGTGAAACCATAGGCTGGGCGAATAAGCCAATACCCTGATTATTAAAAATCCGTTTTTTACCTCCACCCTTTCCTTTCCCCGTCAAGGGGGAGGGAAAGGGCTTTTTTATCGTGAGAATTATGTAACAGATTACATAATTCTATGAACCGGATTACATAGCAATCATACCTGCTTACACTAACTCCTTTGAAAACAAGCTTTTTGTTTTTTAGCATCATATTTGCTAAATATAAAGATATCAATTGGGTATCAGCATGATAGGCAGCGAAGCAAGAATGTGGGGGGGGGGAATGTTAAAAAAAACAAAAATATACGTGGTAATTCTAATACTGTCTGTTTTTCCGTTCCGGATAAATGAGGCTTTTTCCGCTTCCCCGGGCATATCTCAATATACGGCATTTCCGCCATTCAGCGGCACGCTGACAAAGCCGAATGTCCTCCTCAATGTCGATACCTCTTTCTCCCAGTTCTACTTTGCATATGATTTTGATTACAATCAGGTAACGAGTGCAGACTATAGAGATGACACACTGATACCAGTAAGTCAGGGTTTTGATTCAACCAAGACTTACTACGGCTATTTTGAGCCTGATGAGTGGTATATATATGACAGTATCAATGGAGAGTGGACAACAACAGGCGCTACAACTGCCGACTGGAAGGGCAATTTCCTGAACTGGCTTACAATGAGGAGGGTAGACATATTAAAGAAGGTTATTGTTGGAGGAAAGACAAGAGCGAGGATCGGCGTCACCGGAGATCCTCATGACCTCCTGGGACAGAAGGCATTTACCGGATATGATGGTTATCAAAAGGAGGTTCCTGATGATGTGCTCTGTGATGTTTCACCACTGGGAGGTGGCTGCATGAGCACGAACAGCACAACATTCACCTTTAATAACGACCTTATAGATATCACTGATGAACATGCCCCGATGCCGGAACCAATAACTTTGACTGATGTCTCTGCCTTTAGCGTCGGCCCAACTTATGACAGTACAAATGATAAAAAGGTCATAGTGCACAGGGATTCAGAGCCAGAGGGTGTAGTCCAGATGGTTGGCGACAATGTGAGATGGGGGCTTGAATTTATCTCCGACCAGGCGCAGTATGACAACCCTGATCCAGGTGATACAAGTGAAGAGCATGGATGCGGGCATGACGGGCACGGGGGGATGTATACAGAGACATTCCAGTGTACCGGCACCCATCATGGAGAACTGCCTGAACCTTTTATAGACAAGGTCAATGTTGAAGGCGGGATAGTAGTGGTTCCGTGCGGGTATTATGACAATAATGTAACGGTAACAATAAACGGTACAGCAGAGACATTAACAAGAGCAGAGGCTATAGTTAAATTAATTGCAAATAATATTCCTTTGACACCTGCTACACCTATTGCCGAATCACTCTGGACGGCAACAGGTTACTTCCAGCAAAGGGGCACCGGCGCTTTATACCCGGACGGCTCTTATCCGGTTGGTAACGGCGTAGACCCGTATAACTATGCGGATGATCCGGCTACTGATACTGACTGGACTCCATGCGCCAAAAGCTTTGTCATAACTATTACGGATGGAGAGCCCACTACTGACAGGAATATTGATACCACGACGCTGTCCGATGCATTTAATACAACTTATACTGATGGCACAGGCGCTCTGCCCGGCTGGGAAGGAAGCGACTACTTCTGGACTTTAAACGGCTCCCACTATATTGATGAAGTTGCCCTTTGGGGACATGTGGATCTTAGCGCTTCTGCTGAAAAATACAGAGACCTCAGAGATGACGCAACCTATCCCGACCTTCCGGACGAGCAGTATCTTACCCATTATTTCATCTATGCAAACTTCGGCAGCGGCTCGCCTGATGCTAAAAGGCTCCTGAACTGGTGTGCGGCGTCAGGAGGAGGCGCGGCAAGGAACGGAGGTTTTATAGACAGCAATGGAGATTTTTTGCCCGATCTGGCGGGCGAGTATGACAGTGACAATGATGTAAACGGGTACAATGACACATTCTATGAGGCAATAGATGGTTATCAGCTTGAGGGTGCGCTTATAAATGCCATCTACGCTATACTTGACAGTGTTTCTTCCGGCACTGCTGCAGGCGTGCCGGCCAATGCAGGGGCAGGAGATGGAGCGCTTTATCAGGCATATTTCTATCCGCAAAAAATGGAAAACCTCAGTCCCCGGAAGTGGCTTGGAAATATTAAGGCTCTGAATGCGGACGGTACCTCTGTCTGGGACGGCGCCAACGAACTTTGGAAAAAAAATCCGGACGACAGGACTATCTATACAACCACCAATGGATACACTAAGATTAGCCTTGAAACCACAAACTCTTTGACATTGCAGCCATATCTCAGGGCAGCGGATCAGACGGAAGCAGTGAATATTATCGACTGGATCCGCGGATATGATTTTACTAACGATGTGACCGGAAATGACTTTAAAGCATATACAACAGATGCCGGTCATCCTGACGGTTACAGACAGAGGAGCATCACTATCGACAGCGATACACATGTATGGAAGCTCGGCGACATAATCAATTCAACTCCCACTGTTGTGGGCAGGCCGATGGAAAACTATGACCTCCTTTACGGGGACGCTTCTTATACCGGTTTCAGATCAGAGCATTTAAAAAGAAGGCAGGTAGCTTACGTGGGCGCAAATGACGGCATGCTTCATGCATTTAACTCAGGTTACTACAGCGAGAAAAATGATGCATATTGCACCGGCCCTATTGATAACAACGGCGACTGCACTACAGGAAGTTACGCCCTTGGCGAAGAGCTCTGGGCGTTCATACCGCGCGGCCTGTTGCCCCATATGAAATGGCTGACAGACCCTGACTATACCCATGTGTACTATGTTGATGCAAAGCCAAAGATAACAGATGCAAAAATCTTCACGGCTGACACTACTCACAAAAACGGCTGGGGGACCATACTCATCGGCGGATTCCGCTACGGGGGGAAGGATATAAGCTGGACATCAGGATCAGACAGCTACAGCGCCTCCCCTGAGTATTTTGCCCTTGATATTACCGACCCTTTGAGTCCAAGACTTTTATGGACATTTTCAGACCCCGGTCTCGGTCTCAGCATGACTTATCCTTCTGTTGCGAAAATCGGAGACGAGTGGTTTGCAATCTTCGGATCAGGAGCCGTTGACTATGATACAAGCTCAAACCTTACAAGCTTCCAGAATGGAAATATCTTTGTCCTGAAAATCTCAGCCGGAACAGACGGGGTTATCAATACCTGGACTGAAGACACAAACTTCTGGAAGATATCAACCGGCAATTCAGACACATTTATGGCAGATCCGATTAGTGTTGATGTTGATATTGACTATGACACGGATGTGATATATTTTGGGGAGAACTATCGGGATGCAGGCAATAACCCGAATACCCTTTTGCGCAGGATAACTACAAACAAGGGTTCAGAGAGCACGCCATCAGACTGGACACTTTCGACTCTTGGAGATATAAACGCCATTGCCGGCAGCAAAGATGATATAAAAAGAATCACCGCAGCTCCCACCGCAGCAATGGATAACAGGGCAAACCTCTGGCTCTTTTTCGGGACAGGAGAGTTCCTTGGCGCATCAGACAAAAACCAGGACGATACAGGCGCTTTTTATGCAATCAAGGACGGCTGCTGGAATGGAAGTTGTGGGTCCTCTTATACAAGCCTGCTGGATATATCCGATGCTGAAGTGGGTATAGACGGCAGTGTAACGGGTATCACTCCCTGCGACGAAACAACAGTATCCACATGGTCGGATTTATTAAGCGCTTCATACAATTGTGATGGTTGGGCAATGTATTTTGATGATCTTGTGGAAGAGGAAGATTTCACCGGCGAAACTCTCACTCATGATGGTGAAAGGGTGGTCTCAAAACCACTTGTCATCGGCGGGCTTGTAACATGGACAACCTTCATACCTGATGACAGCGCCTGCTCTTCCGGAGGAGAAAGCAATCTATATGCAATTTATTATAAGACAGGCTCTGCTTACCAGAATTATGTATTCAGGGAACAGCAAGATGACGCTGATCTGGAAACACCCACTTATGATAATACTAATATTGCAAGAGTCAAAAAACTGGAAGGGGAAGTAATATCATCCGTCAGCGCGCAGATAACATCAAGTGGCGGAACTATGGGATTTGCCCAGCAGGTAACCGGCAGTATCCTTCAAATGGAGAGTATCAACCCGATTTCTCTGAAAAGTGACACCATAGGCTGGGCGAATAAGCCGATACCCTGAGTATTATTAAAAATCCGTTTTTCATCTTCACCCTGTAACCGTTCACGGGGGGCGGTTATCAGTTTTCCCCTCTTGAGAGGGGATTAAGGGGTGTGTGTCTTTATCCAGTCTGATCTCTTTCATGTTTTGCGTTGCAAACACACCCCTGCACCCCTCTCAAGAGGGGATTTTAGTCTTTCCATTGCGGTGTTTGTAATCAGCAAAGGTAAACAAACATAACCCGTGAACGGTTACTTCACCCTTTCCTTGCCCCGTCAAGGGGGGAGGGAAAGGGCTTTTTTATCCTGGGAATTATGTAACGAATTACATAATTCTATGAACCGGATTACACAACAATCATATCAAATCAGACTAACTCCTTTAAAAATAATCTTTTTGTTTTTAGCATCATATTTGCTAATCAATGGACATGATGAATATCGCCATAATAAGAGAGAAAAAAGGCATAACACTTGTGGAGCTTGTAGTCGTAATGTCCATTATCGCAATTCTTGCTGCCATAGGTGTACCGGAATATGGAAGGTTTGCCGCCAAAAGCTCGGTAAGAAGAGCAGCAAGTGATCTTTTACAGAACATGAGGCTTGCAAGGACAATGGCAATCAAGGAAAACCGGACTTATTTAATTACATTTAATGAAAGCTCCTCAAGTGAAAATATTTACAGAATCGGTTTTGATGGAAACGGCAATGGCTCTCTTTTAGATACAGCGGACGGATATGGAAATACAACAACAGCCAAAGTTATTAATATTCAAAATGAATATGGGAATGATGTTGTCCTAGACACCGGCAATTTTGCAATCGTTCCTCCCAATAACCCGGATGGTAATGCTATAAGTAATGCAATAAATTTCAACTTTCTGCCAGACGGCTCGGCAAATCCGAGCGGCACAGCATATCTGCAGCACATTGGCAGGGGTTATGCATTTTGTGTCGAGCTTGTTAATGCAGCGGGGCTGATCGACTTATTTATGTGGGAGGGTGATGAAGACGATACAGGCAATACAGGATGGACGGAGATAAATTGAGAACAATAAACAATGAACAGAGAACGATGAACAAATATGGTTTCACATTAGTTGAGGTAATGGTTGCAATGGTGATATTACTTCTCGGAATGCTTGGAGTAATGGGAATGCAGTACTATGCAATCACCGGCAATGCCGGCAGCAGGGAAGTGAGAACCGCCACAAGCCTGAGCCAGGAGATAGTCGAGCAGTTGAAAGGCACCCCGTATGCTGATTTGGCCAATGGAACAGATACGCCTACCGCTGGAACGGCTATATCCGGTGGGATAAGTTTTACAAAGAGATGGTGGGTCTTTGCGAATTGCGCCGCCCTGAACCTGACAAGTGATGATAGTACCTGTGGGGCGAGTCTTACAGCTGCATGCTCCGTTGTTCCTGACGGAACAGCGGCGGTAAGATCCACAGCGATCCGGGCAAGAACATGCTGGTCGGACAAAAACGGAGTAACTCACTCCGTAACAATCGATTCATTAAGGTGGGATGAAAATGCTATACCATAAAAACGATAAGGGGTACACACTTGTAGAGATGCTGATTGCCATTGTCATCGGCTTTGTCCTGATTTCAGCCGCTACTGCAACATATATATCGCAAAATCGCTCGTATGTTGCGCAGGAGAGCGTATCGGAGATAAACACTCAATCAAAGATAGCCCATGACCTGATTGCGGATGCCATAAGAAGCGCGGGTTACGGGGTCCCTGCAAGCATGAACCAGGATCCGATCAATGGATTCACAACCATTGTAACTCCTGTTGAGGGCGGCACAGGCGCACCTGATGCGATTACAATTGTTGGAGGCTTCAGAAGGATAGGCCAACTCTGGCCTGCCGGAGGCGGTGCAGTAACCTGTCCGGCTGTTGTGCCTCTGGATGCTACAGCGATTAGAATAAACTATTCCGGTAATGTTGCCGTCAATGCTGCTTCGGACAGAAGTCTTTTAAGTATTGATGGAGTTCAGTTTGTCCAGGTATCAGCCTGTACTATAACTAACGGCAGTTGTGTCGCAAGCGCCGACATAACCCTTGACCGTTCGCTGATACAGGACTTTCCGCTTCTGGATACGGATAGCGATACTCAGTGTGATGTCGGAAGACCCGTTTACCTTGTTGAGGACATCACATTTTGTGTAGACGCTAATTCAACCCTCCGCAGAATACGAAGAAATGCCGATATCACCAATTGTGCAGGCATAGCAGGCTCTGATGACGATGCCATTGCTGAAAACATAGAAGACCTTCAGTTTGCGTATGCAGTAGACGCGGATAATGACGGCGAGATAGATGACCTCAATAACAATAATATGCTTGATGGAGGAGATTTCATAAACGGTTCGGCAGTGGCCGACCCTGCAGACATCAGGGCTATTCGAGTCAATGTTCTTGCAAGGGCCGACAAAGCGGACGTTAATTATGCAGGGCTCGGCAATCCACCGGGTTTGATAGAAAACCGCAGTCATGCCGCGACAAATGACAGTTTCAGGCGCAGATGGTGGCAGACATTGGTAACAATGAGAAATTAGGGAGGTTAGCATAATGTTGAAAAAAGAAGATAATGGTTATATTCTCGTTACTGTTTTGCTTCTGCTGCTTGTGCTTACTGTAATCGGCCTTGCGGCTATAGGAACAAGCTCTATAGAAAATATGCTTTCAGGAAACATCCGTCTCAGGGAAAGAAATATTTCCAGGGCAGAGGCGGGAGTTGAAATCAGTACGGCAGTAATTGAACACACTGTCAGAGAAGATAACAATACGGGTTTTGTAAATATTGTCACCGATACGAGTTTAGCTAATGAGCTGAGGGCGGTAGCTTTTGACACTGACGTCAATGATGATGTCGTATTTGCAATAGATGGCCGGAACGTGGCAGTAGATATTGACAGGATGTACAGCAGGCCGATACCCGGCTCTGCCATGGAGTTTGCATCAGGCTATGATGGCGTCGGCAAAGGCATCAGCGGTAATTTTTATGCCTTCTACAGGATAAATTCAACAGGCGTTGATCTGGCTGACTCAACGGCGGACATTGGAGCGATTTACAGGTATGTGCCCAAATAAAAAATTAAAACATAACCGGAGGAAATTATGAAAAAACCCGTTCTGATAATAATATTTTTCCTGTTGATGTTTCCGGGAAATCTATGGAGCCAGCAGGTAAGGCTTTTTAAAGAAATAGGAAACCAGGGAATAAAAGGCATGCCTTCAACCAGTGAAATGAACTGGACAGAGGGGGTCATGACCGATATAACCGACAAATCGGTTGTTATCAATGACAGGAAGTACAAGTTGTCTCCCGATATTGTTATAAGGTATCAGGGAGGGGAAATCATAAAGAACACTAAAGCCTTTAAAGCTGCTCAATCGGCAAATGTAAGCGCAAGGATTTACGGAGACAGGGTTATTGAAATAGTAATTGAAGGGCTTGAATTACGGCATTAGGAGGTAACCCATGTGTAAATATGTAAAAATAATTTTAATCATTGCATTACAGTTTGTTTTAACGGGCGGCGCAGAAACAGCAACTGCAGCGGACATGATTGATTATACGGCATATCCGCCTTTTGTATCCCAGCAGGTCACACCCAATGTTCTGGTGCTGCTTGACAATTCAGGTTCCATGAATGAGTTTGCTTATAAGGACTTTGATGTATCAAATTCAAGGGGAGTGCCGCTTCAATCAAATTTCTGGTGGTGCTGGGACGGCTCAGGCTGGTCGCCTTGTGACTGTGATTCTATTTCAACCAATGGTTACAGCGGATACGGCACCGACTGCCCTGACGACAGTTTTGACCCGAATAAAGAATATTACGGATATTTTGATCCGGACAAACAATATTCTTATTCAACTTCAGCAGGAGGAAACTTCTATGAAGACACCTCCGGAACCTGGGACGGTAATTTCCTGAACTGGCTTACAATGAGGAGAGTAGATGTTGTAAGAAAGGTGCTTGTCGGCGGAAAGGCGGTAAACAGGGCAAATGCTGCAACAGCTAAATATTTGATAGGCGCTGAAAATCCGGACAGAAATCAATTCAAGCAGATAGCGGATGCATCTCCGTACACTCCCAAAACCGGACAAAGGTGTTTTTATATCAGTTCCGGTGAGATTAATGTTATCAGCAGCGGAAGCTGTTCCAGCTATTTCTGGAATTACAGCTCATATATTGAAGACACCTATACTATCAAAGTACAAGTCGGCGATGAAGAGCCTACAGGTGTAGTGCAAAAAACGTGGGACAGGATCAGATTCGGATTGATGAATTTTAATAATTACGGAAGTAAATTTGAAGATAACAATGAGCATGATAAAGACGGAGGTTATATAGCAGACTGGATAACCGGTCCCGGAGAAAATATAGATTTTGTGACAAGAGTTGAAAATAAAAATCCCGGGACATGGACGCCCCTTGCGGAATCCCTCTATGAAGCCACCCGGCACTTCAGGGCAATGAGCGGCGTTGAGGGATGTCATGACGGCGACCACCACGACGACGGCGACCACGGCCAAAACCACGACCCTATACAAAGTAAATGCCAGAAAAATTTTGTTCTCATAATAACCGACGGTGAATCAACAAAGGACAGAAATGTGCCAGGAGGAAGTTGGGGTTCTACACTGACGGACCCTGACGGGTTTGATGTGAAAACATCTATGGACAAGATAGCCGAAAACGAAGGATACTCGAGCCAGTGGAATGTAAGCGCAAATAATATGGACGGAACATACTATCTCGAAGGTGTGGCTTACTGGGCCCAGACGACTGACCTGAGAAGCGACTGGGATGATACCCAGAATTTAACAACATATACGGTCTTTGCCTTTGATGAGTCTCCTGTTGGAAAGGATCTCTTGCAGAAAACAGCCAAGTATGGAGGGTTCAGAGATTATAATGATAATGATATACCTGATCTTCCCAGTGAATGGGACGAGGACGGTGATGATGTTCCTGATAACTATTTTGAGGCACAGGAAGGCTCAGCGCTTGAAGCTACCCTTATCAAGGCGCTTACCGATATTCTCCGCCGCGCATCTTCCGGCACGGCTGTAAGTGTACTTGCTACCACGGGAGAAGGAGACGGCGCGATCTATCAGGCATATTTCTTTCCTGAAAAACTGGAAGATGTTGAATCCCGGAACTGGCTTGGATATCTTCATGCGTTTTTTGTTGACAGATATGGAAATCTGCGCGAAGACACAGATGGCGACAAAACCCTTGATCTAAAAAGCGACTATATTATTGAGATGGAATATGATCCTGATGCAGGCACTAAGGTTAATAAATACAGTGATGCTTTAAATGGTGATGGTGAAAAAGACTCCGATACACCTGTTTCGATAGGTAATCTTGATAGTGTAAACACTCTATGGGACGGCGGCAAAAAACTCTGGGAGACCAGCGCGGGAAACAGGACTATCTATTCCACTATAGATGGATACACAAGAATTCTTTTTAACAAGAGCAACACATCGGATTTACCATCATTACAGGCATATCTCAGGGCAGCGGATCAAACGGAAGCAGAGAATATTATCGATTGGGTACGCGGTGACGACCTTACGGGCATAACCGATTCCGGACATACTGACGGATATAGAAAAAGAGACCTTACAATTGATGGGGTGAACAATGTATGGAAGCTCGGCGACATAATCAATTCAACTCCCACTGTTGTAGGCCGGCCAATGGAAAACTTTGACCTCCTTTACGGGGATACTTCTTATACCGGTTTCAGATCAACTCATTTAAAAAGAAGACAGGTAGTTTACGTGGGCGCAAATGACGGTATGCTCCATGCATTCAATGCAGGTTGTTTTGATGCGGCAAACAAGAAGTTTGACGAGAGCTTCTGTACCGATGGCCAAATTAAAACGCTTGGAGAGGAGCTCTGGGCGTTCGTACCGCGCGGCCTTTTGCCACATCTGAAATGGCTGACAGACCCTGACTATACACATGTGTATTATGTGGACTTAAAACCAAAGATAACAGATGCGAGAATCTTCACTGCTGATGATACTCACAAAAACGGCTGGGGAACCATACTCATCGGAGGATTCCGGTACGGCGGGAAAGATATAAGCTGGACATCGGGATCAGACAGCTACAGCGCCTCTCCTGAATACTTTGCCCTTGATATTACCGACCCTTTAGAGCCAAGACTTCTATGGACATTTTCAGACCCCTGGACAGTTACCTCCCCCGGTCTTGGCCTCAGCATGACTTATCCTTCTGTTGCGAAAATCGGAGACGAGTGGTTTGCAATCTTCGGATCAGGAGCCGTTGACTATGATACAAACTCAAATCTCACAAGCTTCCAGGACGGAAATGTCTTTGCCCTGAAAATCTCGGGTGGAACAGACGGGGTAATCAGTACCTGGACAGAAGACACAAACTTCTGGAAGATATTGACCGGCAATTCAGACACATTTATGGCTGATCCGATTACTGTTGATGTTGATATTGACTATGATGTAGATGTGATATATCTGGGTGAAAACTACAAGCAGGGCTCTAACTGGAATGCCCTTTTACGCAGGATAACTACAAACAAAGGTTCACAGAGCACGCCGTCAGACTGGACACTCTCGACTCTTGGAGATGTTGACAGCATGGCCGGCAATAAAGATATTGTAAAAAGAATAACATCAGCGCCCTCATCGGCAATGGACGGAAGGGCGAAACTCTGGGTCTTTTTCGGAACAGGGGAGTTCCTCGGCTCATCAGATAAAAACCAGACTGATGCAGGCGCTTTTTATGCTATCAAGGACGGCTGCTGGGATGGGGATTGCACCTATTCCTATACAGGCTTGCTGGATATGTCATCGGCAACTGTAGATATAGACGGCACTGTCTCCGATATCAGCGGCGCATGCGGCGGAACCGTATCTACATGGTCGGATTTATTAAGCGCTTCATACAGCTGCGATGGCTGGGCAATGTACTTTGATAGCCTCGGTGAAACTGTAGATTTTACCGGCAACACTCTCACCCATAGTGGTGAAAGGGTGTTCACAAAACCTCTTGTCCTCGGTGGTCTTGTAACGTGGGCAAGCTATATTCCGGGAATTAATGAATGCTCTTACGAAGGAGAGAGCAACATATATGCGGTTTATTATACTACAGGTTCGGCTTACCAGGGTTATGTATTTCAGGAACAAAAAGATGCCGCTGATGTAGTTGCCGGAGGAGGATCCAGCAGTATTAATATTGACAGTGTTGCAAGAGTCAAAAAACTGGGAAAAGGAATGCCGTCATCCCTCAGCGCGCAGATAACATCAAGCGGCACAAGCAAGGGATTTGCCCAGCAGTCAACCGGCGCTATTCTTGAAATTGAGAGCATAACTCCGTTTTCACTGAAAAGCGCTGTCTCCGGCTGGAAGAGTGAGCAGATTCCATGATCCTTTCCAGGGGGATTTTAGTATTATTATTGGCGGCAACCCTGTTGAGCTGCAGCGAATATTCTGATGATACAAAAGCGCCGGAAGCAGACAAGGCACCTCCTGTATCCGGGCAGCCGGTTGCAGATTCCGGGCTGATCATCGGCCCGGTTGACGCTGCTGCACAAACAATTATATCACTCCGGACGAATAAGAATAGTGAGGTTCAGTGGTATATTAACGACAGCAGAGATGATTCTTCAAAGGGCCCCCGCCTTATTTCAGATGAGCTGAAAAAAGGTGATGTTGTTCAGGCTGTCATTGTTGACGGAGACAAAGAATACCGTTCCAATAAGATAATAATAAAAAACACCCCACCTGTTATTCTTAAAGCTTCATTGCTGCCTCCGGTACCAAGGGCTTCCTCTGATCTGGCCGTTGATCTGAAAGCAAATGATATAGACAAAGACAATATCTCCTTTAAATATAAATGGACACTCAACGGCAGGTTTGCCGGTGAAGAAAGCTACCTTGACACAGAACTGAAAAGAGATGACATGATCACTGTGGAAGCCACGCCCTATGACGGCGAAGATTATGGAAAAAGTATCAAACTGAAAAGCAAGGTTTTTAACTCACTTCCTGTTATATTGGAAAGCGCACCTTCTTTTGATGGGAAAACTTACAAATACCGGATTACTGCGACTGATCCTGACAACGACGATCTTACCTATAAATTTATCGAGGGGCCGGAGGGCATGACCGTTGATCCGTCAAGCGGTATCATGACATGGGAGGTACAGCCCGGTGATGAAGGTCTTTACGAAGCCAAAGTATCTGTCAGTGATAATCACGGAGGTAAGCTGCTCGTGCCTTTTACTATATTAATAGGCTTTGAAGAGGAATAATAAAACTGAAAGACTGAAATCCCCTCTTGAGAGGGGTGCAGGGGTGTGTTTACAATGAATATCCTGCCATACTCCAAAACTGAAGTAAAAGGTTCACCATTTCGGAAACAACAGCGAGATTAGCCTGAATAAAGACACACACCCCTTAATCCCCTCTCAAGAGGGGAAAACTGATAACTGCCCCCTGTGAACGGATACCTTACTCATAATATGTCGCTGATGATGTTTCATTCTCCCATACGGTGACTGAAGATATATTGCAATTCTTTTTACTTATCTTTTTTCTGATCGATTCATATATCCATTTTGCGATATTTTCAGAAGAAGGGTTTATTTCAGTAAACGGAAAAACTTTATTCAAAAAAGAATGGTCAAGTGATGAAATGACTTCATTGGCTATTGTCTTTAATTCATGGAAGTCTATGACCATTCCTGTGTCATTAAGTTTATCCGAAGAGACAGTTATCTGGATCCTCCAGTTATGTCCGTGCAGTTCTTCACACTTGCCTTTATATCCCCTGAGCTGATGCGCGGCAGAAAATTGTAGTTCTACTGTTAGATCGAACATAAAACCTCCAGGGCCGCCTTACGGCAGCGGTTCACAGTTACCGGTTTACGGTTCACGGTTTTTTTAAAAAACCGGTAACTGTGAACGGTTGTTTTTTATTTTTACTGCCGGTCTTCAAACTTGAAAATTAATTCGCCTTCCCTGGTGAGCCCGTATTGTCTGGCAAACTCTTCAACAAGGTCCGGTTCGTTTTTGAGGGCTTCTACCTGGCTTTTAATGTCCTGGTTCTGTTTTCCGATTGCCTTCGTTTCCGTAAGAAGAGTGTCTCTCGTAGACTTCAGTTCCAGGTACCTCAGTAAACCGTTTTCACCTATAATTATGGTCAGAGTGAAATAGATGAAAAGCAGTATTCCAAAAGTGAGGCAGACAAGCCTTTTCCTTTTCCTGTTGTGTTCAACCTGCTTGCGTCGTATATTCCTCATTTAATAAACCCGCCTGCTGTTTATACAATGTTCAGATTATAAAAAACATCCATGCCCCTGTAAACGGCAGCATCCCCGAGTTCTTCCTCTATTCTTAAAAGACGGTTGTATTTCACAACCCTGTCTGTTCTGGATAATGAACCTGTCTTGATCTGTCCTGTATTCATTGCCACTGCAAGATCGGCAATGGTTGTATCTTCCGTCTCTCCCGACCTGTGTGATACGACCGCAGTGTACCCGGCCCTCTTTGCCATTTCTATGGCATCAAGGGTCTCTGTCAGGGTTCCGATCTGGTTGAGTTTAATTAATATCGAATTGCCGATGCCTCTTTCTATTCCCTTTGCAAATATCTCCTTGTTGGTTACGAAAATATCGTCACCCACAACCTGTACTTTTCCGCCGATTTTTTCCGTCATTGCCTCCCAGCCCTTCCAGTCATTTTCAGAAAGACCGTCTTCAATAGAGATGACAGGATACTTTTCTATGAGCTTCTCATAAAAACCTATCATGTAATTTGAACTCACTTTTTTTCCTTCGAAGCGGTATTTCCCATTCGAATATAATTCCGACGCAGCAGCATCAAGAGCGAGATATACATCTTTTCCTGTTTTATACCCGGCTTTTTTAATTGCCTCAATAATTAAAATGATGGCCTCTTCATTTGATTTAAGATCAGGAGCGAATCCGCCCTCGTCGCCGACGGATATGCTCAGTCCTTTTGATTTTAAAAGGCTTTTTAAACTATGAAAAATCTCTGCCCCCATTCTCAGAGCTTCGCTGAAGCCGGGAGCGCCTGCCGGCATTATCATAAACTCCTGGATATCGAGGTTATTATCGGCATGCGCCCCGCCGTTCAATATATTCATCATGGGCACGGGCAGTTCAGATGAGCTTGTGCCGCCAATGTATCTGTAAAGCGGAAGCTCCGATTCCATTGCAGCCGCCTTTGCAACGGCAAGCGAAACGCCCAGAATGGCGTTTGCTCCAAGCTTGCTCTTGTTCCTGGTCCCGTCAAGTTTAATCATGAGATTGTCAATATAAACCTGGTCAGTTGCCTCGGCGTCGATTAGTTTGGGCGCTATTTTTTCATTTACATTCTTTACCGCCTTCCTGACACCTTTGCCCCCGAAACGTTTGTCCTTGTCCCTTAGCTCAAGGGCTTCCCTTTGCCCTGTTGAAGCGCCTGAAGGCACGGCAGCCCTTCCATATGCCCCTGTTTCGAGTAATACATCAACTTCAACGGTGGGATTTCCTCTGCTGTCAATAATTTCTCTTGCATGAACATCAATAATTTCACTCATTGACTACCTCCATTTTCTCAACTGCCGGATTATGAAAAAGTACTTTTTTCTCATTTAATGCAGCGCCGATAAATGCCTTGAATACCGGGTGCGGCTCCAGAGGCCTTGATTTAAATTCAGGATGGAACTGGCAACCGAAAAACCATGGATGGTCTTTGATCTCAATTATTTCAACTAATTGTTTATCAGGGCTCATACCACTGATTTTCAACCCGTTCTTTTCCAGTATTTCTTTATATTTATTATTAAATTCATACCTGTGTCTATGCCTTTCATAAATATCTTTAACTCCATAGGCATTAAATGCAATCGAATCTTTATCCAGCACACAGGGATATGCCCCTAACCTCATGGTGCCGCCCTTGTCCGACTGGAGATCCCTTCTCTGCACTGTCCGGTTCCTGAAATCATACCATTCTTCAATAAGATAGATAACCGGGTCAGGGGTGTCCTTGTCGAATTCAGAGCTGTCGGCTCCGGCTATCTTACAGACATTGCGGGCAAATTCTATAACCGCGCATTGCATGCCGAGGCATATGCCCAGATACGGTATTTTCTTTTCTCTTGCATACCTGACAGCTTCTATCTTCCCTTCAATACCTCTTTCTCCAAAACCTCCGGGAACGAGTATGCCGTCTACTTCGGCAAGATGCTTCTCTGCCCCGTCTTTTTCTAATTCTTCGGCATCAACCCACTGGATATCTACTTTAATATTATTGGCTATACCCCCATGGAAAAGCGCCTCAACCAGGCTCTTGTAGGAATCTTTCAGCCCCACATATTTGCCCACAATAGCAATAGTTACTACATCCACCGGTTCCCTGATCTTCCTGATAACACCCGCCCACTTTGAAAGATCAGGTTTTTTTGTCTTTATTGATAATTTATTCACAACGAGCTCATCAATGCCTTCTTCATTCAACACAATCGGCACTTCATAAATGGACTCTACATCTATGGCTGCAATAACGGCATCCATATCAAGATTGCAGTGCAGGGCAATTTTTTTCTTGACCGACTGCGAGAGCGGCCTGTCCGCGCGGCAGATCAGGATATCAGGCTGGATACCGATTGCACGCAGCTCCCTTACACTGTGCTGGGTAGGTTTTGATTTCAGTTCGCCGGCAGTGCTTATAAAAGGAACCAGGGTCAAATGAACATACATTACATTTTCTCTTCCCACGTCGTACCTGAACTGCCTGATTGCCTCCAGGAAGGGCAGGCTTTCAATATCACCGATAGTGCCGCCTATTTCTACAATAACGACATCAAAATTATCCGATACGTTTTTGATGGAACTCTTTATCTCATCCGTTATATGCGGAACCACCTGGACGGTTTCCCCGAGGTAATCGCCCCTTCTCTCTTTAAGGAGCACATTATAGTAAATCCTGCCTGTAGTAAAATTGTTTTTCTGTGAGGTGCGCGTTGATGTAAATCTTTCGTAATGGCCGAGGTCCAGATCAGTCTCGGCCCCGTCATCCGTGACAAAGACCTCACCGTGCTGGAACGGACTCAGCGTGCCTGGATCTACATTTATATACGGGTCTAATTTCTGGATAGTTACTTTAAGCCCCCTTGCCTCAAGGAGCGCTCCTATTGCAGCAGCGGCAATCCCCTTGCCGAGGGCCGATACAACTCCACCTGTTACAAAGATATACTTTGCCATTCCTCTGCCTTTCTTAAATCTTCAGTTGTATCAATTCCAAAAGTATCAAATTCGGTTTCTTTAACCTTTATTTTCATTCCAGCGGACAGGGCCCTTAATTGTTCAAGTTTTTCGATTTGTTCAAGCCTGCTTTGACTCATCGATGAAAAACTGATCAGGGCATCTTTTCTATAACCGTATATGCCTATATGTTTATAACAGTTGAACTTTTGAAATTCAGGATCAGGAGTCTGTAATTCAAAAGTGTTTATATGTTGCGTCTTCCGTGTTCTATGTTCCGTGTTCTGCAATTTCCATTCGTTCCTGTAATATGGAATAGGTGATCTCGAAAAGTACAAGGCAAAACCCTCATTATCCATGACAACCTTTACTACATGCGGAGACAGGATTTCATTTATATCCGTTATCTTTTTCGCCAGTGTGCCTATTGACGCCCTCTCATCATTGTACAACAGATTTACCACATCATCAATCATCTCAGGCTTAATAAACGGCTCATCACCCTGGACATTTATAACAATTTCACATTCTGTATGCCCGGCTGCTTCTGCAATCCTGTCCGTACCACTTTTGTGAGTGCCTGAGGTCATCACGGCATTGCCTCCAAAGGCTGCAACAGCATCAAAAATTCGCCTGTCATCTGTTGCAACAGCTACATAATCAACAAGACTCGCAGCCGATGCCTGCGCATAAACATGTTGAATAAGAGTTTTTCCTTTCAGGGAAGCAAGGGGTTTTCCGGGGAAGCGGGTTGAGTTATATCTCGCCGGAATTATAGCAACAACCCTTTGCATAGAATACTTTACAATAGTTGCTGCTTAAGTTCAAGAGTGAAGGTAATTTTCTATGCCCGGAAGCAGTATTCCCTCCTTGAGGTGGACTTCCTTCCTCATCTGTAAGGAGGTCTCTCACGTAAAGGATTAAGTCCGTTCCCCTGAATTTTAAATAAAAGATTGCTACTGCACTTTATTTAAGCTAAAATTAAAATTAGCCCGGAAAGCAACTATTTACTGAATAAAGGGGAAAATGGTTTATAAACACAGGAGAAATCAAGTAAGAGTAATACCGGACAGACTAAATCCGGTAATTATTGATCTTGTCGGGGAAAACTTTATAGACATACTGAAGGCCAAAGATATTGGAGAAGGCGGATTAAGTGTATACGTCCCTTATCAATTTGCCGGATGCATAATAGACCGGGAGATAGAGTTAATAATCACCTTACCCGAAGTTCGGAGTTTTAAAACCAGAGGAATGATACGACATAAAGGACAAAAGCAGGGCTTCTATTTCGGGATTGCTTTCACACAGATTGAACAAAAAGATTTAGAAAAGCTTAAAGCCTATATCAAAATAAGGAGCGGGCAGGGACACATCGTAAAGTAGCAGTCTCTGAGGCAGGTTTTAATAGTGATAACAGTTTGAACCGCCCGAACCGTTTTTAACGGCTAAAAAAATGAAGCATTACGGTGGTTGGAATGTTTTATTATCTTTCTTGACTAAAAGCTAAAAGTTTTTATGAGATTTGTCACGATGAAAGATTTGACCCCACCGATCCCCACCGGCATTACCCAAAGATTTTTTGCAAACCATCTTGATGTACCTTTAAACAGGTGCTATAATAAGACCAATTAACAAGACCAGTAAGGAGGTTTATTATGGGCACCAAATTTTCTGAAGATATAATCCCGCTAAGCGACCTGAAGGTAAATCCCGGCAAAGTGGTTTCTCAGGTAAATGAGACGCACAGGCCGGTGTTGCTGACAAACAGAGGACGTGGGGTTGCCGTTGTACAATCACTTAATGACTATGAAAATGAAACCGAAAAGCGTATCTTCATGCAGGATGTAGTGGAGGGATTAATGGACCTTGAAGAAGGCAGGGAACTTTCTCTGAAGGATGTAAAGAAACGTATCGGGTTGAAATAGGATGCCGGCTAAGGTAACAATCTCATTTGCTTTATCCGCTGTGACTGATTTAGAGGATATTCAGGCGTATTACAATAGCGAATGGGCGCCGCATGTCGGGAAACGGCTTACAGGCGAGATCATTGCACAGATAGAACGACTTACTCATCATCCTCTAAGTGGTCGCATTGTTCCTGAATTTAATGTTGAACATTTCCGGGAAATAATTCATCCTCCTTTCCGGATTGTTTACAGATATGACAAAAAGAGAGTGCGTATTGTCCGCATCTGGAGAAGTGAAAGACATCTGAAAGTGCCATGACTCCAGGGACTCTGATTATTGAAATAAGATAACTATATAAAAAGGAGAGTCGTAATGCCGATTTATGAATTCTATTGTGAGAAATGTAATACGGTTTATAAGTTTCTGTCGCGAACTATCAATACTGAGAAAATCCCTGATTGCCCGAATTGCAGGGATATTAAATTAAAGCGCCGGATGTCTCTTTTCGCTGCCGTGTCAGGCAAAAAAGAAGAAGATATGGATGCCGGTATGCCGCCGGTTGATGAGGCTAAGATGGAAAAGGCGATGAACATGCTGGCCAAAGAAGCGGATAAAATCAATGAAGACGATCCGAGGCAGGCAGCTAATTTAATGAGAAAACTCACTGATGCAACGGGAATGAAGATGGGAGCAGGCATGGAGGAAGCCCTGAGCCGCCTTGAGCGGGGAGAAGACCCTGAAAAAATCGAGGAGGAGATGGGCGGCCTGCTTGAAGGAGAAGAACCTTTTGTATTTGAAGGCCGGGGCAAAAAAGGCGGCGGAAAAACCCGGCATAAGACAGATGAGACATTATATGAGTTATAAGATTTATACAAATGCTGTTGTGTATCTATTGCGCAGAGAAGGCGGAAAAGCGATGACTTTGCCTCTTGTTATGCCCTCCCGGTAGAATCGTGAGTAGCCCAAAACATTCTTTCTTCGTCACCTGTTTATACCGGATTGAATCCTGTTGATGAAAGGTTTCAAAGTCAGACCCTGAACGATGATGGAAAAGAGTACCACTATGTAAGTGCATGTAATGAGGAGGTCCCTTCCCTCAAAGGGGGGGAGAGACAGCACGAGGGCAACGGAGATCCCGCCCCTTAGTCCGCTCCATGTCAGTATCCTGATAACTCCCTTTGAGAATTCCTTTTTAAATTGCAGCAGACTTATCGGTATTGAAACGCTGATGAAACGGACTGCAATAACAGTCGGAATGAGAAGTAAGCCGCTTATCAGATATGTAAACCTGAGCTGAATCACGAAGACTTCAAGGCCGATGAGAAGAAAGAGGACGGCATTTAGTATATCGTCAAGTAAAGACCAGAATTTTTCAACATGATCGATTGTCGTCGTGCTCATGGCAAAACGTTTACCACGGTTGCCGACAAACAGCCCGGCCACGACCTCGGCGATCGGGCCGGACATGTGAAGCCTGGAGGCGGCTGAATAGGTGGACATCACGAGGGCCAGTGTTATAAGCACTTCTATTTGATAGTTATCAATACTCTTCAATGCCATGTACGCCACATATCCGAAAACCAGACCGAGCATAGCCCCGCCGAATGCCTCCCGGAAAAAAAGCACCGTTACATCTATGAAACTAAAGCCGGCTTCAGGTCCGGCCGAAGCAAGTGCAACAAGAATAATGAATATTACAATACCTACGCCGTCATTGAAGAGTGATTCACCTGTTATCTTTGCTTCAAGAGATTTTGACGTTTTTGCTGTCTTTAAGATGCCGATTACTGCCACAGGGTCTGTAGGTGAGATGAGCGCACCGAAAACCAGAGAGTATAAAAGGGATATCTCAAGGCCGGTTATCTTTAAGATATAGTATGTCGCATATCCTGTCAGGATAGTTGATATGATCACTCCTGCTGTGGCAAGGCTTGCTATGGTAAATCTGCGTTCATACAGATCGTCAAAATTTACATGGAGAGCTCCTGCAAAAAGAAGAAAAGCGAGCATTCCTTTCATAAGAGTTTCGTTAAGATCTATGCGGCCGATAAATTTACGGATAATATCACCCATGTGATAAGAGGGGATGATCTGATCCAGGAGGATTATGGCCAGAGAACTCACAAGGGCGATTATCATGAGACCTATTGTTGACGGCAATTTAAGAAATCTCAGGTTCAGGTATCCAAACAGGGCAGCCAAAAGTACCAGTGCTGATGCAATATCAAATATACTCATATTTTCTTCCCTTCAAATAAATAACTCCCGCTGTTTTTACCCCGTATACATTTCAACTATCGTGTATCCTGACTGAAACTTCCATAATATACCCGATTATCAGCGCATCTTCCACTTCTGTCTCAATTGAGTGGTTAACGGCTCCGTAAAATTTTATCATAAATCTAATAAATGCACAGAGGTAGGTTGTAAGCCTGGATTTTCACATAAATAATTCACCTAACAATTTATCATAAAATTCATTAATTATCGAAGTTGGCGAATCTTAATACCCCCCGAATTATAAGGCTTCTGTTAAGAAACCTACCCGGATGAACAATTCTTTTGTGTTTTTAGATTATCTAAATTAAAAATAGTTGCAATAATGTTACATGTATATTATAATAACTGTGTAGTCTTTATATGTACTGTAAATACAACGTATTTTTACATTCATTATTTATGGCTATCAAAAGAAAAAAATTAATAAGTGGTATTAAATTAACTAATTCGCTAACAAAAGAGGCCAAA
>BDSY01000099.1 GCA_002897895.1 bacterium BMS3Abin06 | reverse complement strand
GGATTATCGCCTCTTCATAGTCAAATCCCTTGAGCAGTGAAAATACCACTCCGGCGCCGAGAAGAATGAGAGTGAGAATATATGACGCATCGAGCCTTCGCTGCAGGCCACGCGCGAGTATTATCAGTCCTGCCCCGGCCAGGCTGCCGAGAAAATGGGAGGCCTCAAGCACGGGCTCGGGAACAAAGCCCCTGAGTAATGCAAGGCGGCTTTCCAAAGCAGGTGTCGCCCCTGAAATTAAAAGGATTACACCTCCTGCAAAAACGCCAAATGTAAGCACATGCGGAGTAAGAACTGTAATCAGGCGTCCGAAGATACGAAGGGTCTTCGCAACTGCTCTCCTTCTCTGAACGATCTCAAATATTCCCAGAAATATAACCGAGGCTATCAGCGGGAGAATATAATATATTGCCCTGTATGCCAGGAGAACGCCAAGCAGCGCCGACGGCTGTATGGATGGTGAGAGTAAAATTATGATCACCGATTCAAAGACTCCGAGGCCGCCGGGGACATTGCTTATCATGCCGAAAAATTGCGCAAGCATAAAAATACCCATAAACCCGGGATAGGAAAGTCCCGTATGGGGAGGCAACAGGACATAAAGCACGCTCCCTAACAACGCCCAGTCAAGAGAAGATAATGTTAATTGAAAAAATGAAAGTTTGAGGGGGATGACGGGAAATTTCCACTTCCCGATTTTCAGCGGTCTTTTCCTTAAAATCCCTGTCAAAAGATATGCGCCCGGCATCATGAGAAAGATCACCCCGATTGCACGGACAGAAGTAAAGTGGGAAGAAAGCGATGAAGGGATTGTAAGTGGTTCAATGAGAAAGATGAAACCACCCAGGGCAAAAAAACCCATCCACAGACTCAGACTGCAGAAGACTACTACTTTGGCGATATCAACTGCCGAAAGCCCCCAGGCCGAATATAAACGATACCTTACCGGAGCTCCACTGAGTATCAATACTCCCATATTATTACTGATGGAATAGCTTATAAAAGAAGCAATGGCTATTCTCCCGTATTGGAGCGGATGATGGATATACCGGAATGCCAGCGCGTCGTATCCCGTCAGTACTGCATAATTCAGTATGGTTAACAGAATGGCGAGGCACAGGCTGACAGCCGGAATTTTATCCAGATGGTACAGGACATCTTTTAACCGGTATTCTTTTAATTCGTAATGGATTATTAAAAGAGCTGCAGCAAAAAGGGACAGGCTGAAGATCAACCCGATGCTCTGGAGGAGTTTTTTTTTCATACTTGCCTCATTGCCTCTTTTTACGATAGTCATCCTCCTGCCCGGTCAGTCATCTCTCTTTAAATTTAATCAGATACGCTTCTCCATCGGTAAAAAAAGGGTCTCCGGTAAAATTGCGCCCTAATCCCGGCTTTACTAATTGTATCTTCCTGAAACTGCCGGGTTTTTTCGTTCGAATTAAATCGTTGTAAAAGTAATCCCGTTCCGCATCGACATTTGGATTGATTCGATGGGTAATGCCCCACTTGACACCGGTATCGAAACTTGCTGCGCCAACATATATGGCATCGCCGCTTTTCGTTACGTACTTTGTCTTCCAGAATCTGACGTGATGCCTTGTACGGACAATGTTGGCATCCGTCGGTTTTTCAAAGGCAAAGTCATTTGCCTGTACATTCCAGAACAAAGGAGTAACCGGCGCCGTAGGATAGGGTTCATTAAGCAGGGCCGCTTTATATATTTTTGCTAATGACCGAAAACCGGGTGTGTCGGCAAGGAACCAGCCCGCATCCCGGATAGATTCGAGAAATTGCTTGTCGTTTCTTGCAATGACAATGATATTTATTGGATTTTGCTCTCTGCCGGTAAGGGTCTCCGTATATTTTGCATGCTCATCCACAAAAATATCCTGTACATTGTTTACACTTAAATACGCATGCTCAGAGGGCGGTTTCAGAAGCTTTGGATTATATTGTATCGCAAAACCGGCATAAAATACGAGCGAAGAAAGGATTAAAATTAACGGTACATATTTTAACTTTTTACCGGACAGCGAAGCCGTTACGCAAAAGTCGGCCGGTTGCAAATATTTAGAGAGACTGATCCCGATAATCAGCCAGAGTGTGCCAATCAGATATCCGCTCCACACATCACTCAAATAATGCACCCCAAGGTAAATACGGCTGAAGCCGATAAGCAATATTATGATGACTCCGGTAAAAAATAAATTTATCCTTGACCTCCATTTTGTCATGCTGCTTATCAGGACGTATATTATAAAACCGTAAAATGAAACGGCAATGGTCGCATGTCCGCTGGGAAAGGAAAAAGAATGTTCAAGATATACCGGCCATTCCGGACGGGGGCGGTGGAATGCGATCTTGCCAAGACTGGTAAAGAGCCCACTCCCTACAAAAGACAGAAAGCATGGAAAAATATACCAGCGCTTTCCCGTCACCCATAATGTCCCAACCAGCGCAGCCGTAAAACCGAGGACGACCTGCCACTTGCCGAGCAATGTAATCCAGAAAAAAAGCTTTATGAGTGCAGGGGTGCGGAATAACGGCATAAGACTCGCAATGCGGACATCGACTGCAACAATAGGGTCGCCTGTCAGGTAATCTTCAACGATCCCTCCAAAAAGAACAAGGACATAGATAAAAGCAATGCTGAGGAGCGTTAAAGGCAAGCCGGTAAACGAATCCTGCCCGACACGTTTACTCAGGAATTGAAAAAAAGAAGGGTGCCTCCGAACCAGCTTCTCAACATCAGGGTTTGTAATTACCGCATGTTTGATCGAGCTCCCGACTGATGCTGCAAAAGAAAATACTTGCCGTCCATATTTCAGAACAAGCAGTTTTATGAGGTAAAAGGCCAGGAAAACGAGAAAAAGAGCTGCCAGGAAAAATCCCATCCGGGACAGCCACATCCGGGCCAGGCTCAGGGACTGTGCAAAGACATAACCGGCGAGAATCCATTCAAAACCCCATCCAATAGCGCCAAGGATGTTCCACAGCAAAAAAGTCCCCTGCCGCATTCTTACCGTACCGGCGATAAAGGGCATGATCTCTTTTATTGAAGGAACAAAGCGGCCGAGAAAGACGCTCTTTGCCCCGTGCGCATCAAAAAAGGACCGGGCCTTTTCAAAATATTCCTGCTTTAAGAACCAGACACCCTTTTGCGCCCATGCAGAGCCATATTTTTTCCCGAGATAAAAATTGATATTATCCCCCAAAATGGCGCCGGCTATGGCAAACCACAGCAAGTCCCCCAGGTCAAGATATCCGTAAGCGGACATGGCCCCGAGAAGGAGGATGACGGTTGAGCCCGGTAGAAACAGGCCTATTATAATTGTGGTTTCGAGCATGGCCGCAAAAAAAGCGATCCAGTACCCCAGAACACCCAGGTGCCCGACTGCCGGTGTAATAATGTTGATTATATAATCAGCCACTTATTAACCAAAGGTTCAAGCATGAAATAAGTAATAGTTAATTGCCATTTCTAAATTGGACAACATTCCTTTTTAAGACTTCTTTGTTATTATAAAATTTTGCTATATTATAAGTTCAATTACAATAATTTATATTCACAATGAAATATGGGGAATATCCAGGGGGGACTCATAAGTGAAATCTGATTCGCCGTTCTACGAAAATACTCTAAAAGCACTGAAGCAGTCGGAACTCTTCGGCGGGCTTAAGGAAACCGTTATTCAGGACATGCTGCTTATGTTCCGGAGACAGACCTGGCTCAGAAAATCCATAGTGATGCAACCGGAACAAACTGTAAAAGAATTTTTTGTGATAATATCAGGCCGGGTAAAAGTCACACGGGTCAATCCTGATACGGGCAAGGAATTTATTCTTTTTCTGTTAGGGCCGGGGGATGGCTTTGATGTGATTTCACTTCTTAACAGCAAAGAGCACAATGTATCATTTGTTGCCATGGATGACCTTGAGACCTTATCAGCTCCTTTTACTACTGTACATGATTGGATAGAAAGGCACCCTGAATTCAACAAGGCCTTCCTGCCTTACCTCGGTAAACAGATCCGCCTGATCTCCAATCTTGCATTTGATCTTGCGCTCTATGATACAAGCACCCGTCTGATGAAACTTTTCCTCCAGCACACAGTTCAGAGCAATCCCCGCCCACGGTTAAATCTTATAAATGATCTTTCTAATGAAGAGTTAGCCTGTATGATAGGGTCTGTCCGGGTGGTTGTAAGCAGGCACGTACAGGAGCTTAAAAAGGAGGGTATCATTACTGCCCGCAGGGGCCATCTGGAAGTTAAGGAGTTGCATACCCTGGTGGAAAAAATCGAGGAACATCTGGCATTGAAGGACAAAAGATAAACCTATATTTTCAAACCCTCAAAGAGCGTGGGGCAATTCCGTAAATTCGTATTCCGGGTAAAGTTTTTCACTTTATGTAAGTTAAGTAGCAGAAGCACTATTGTTTAAGGGGGTATTATTACCCGGTCCGGAATTAACTTATTAAATTGCAAAGGGGGATACGTAATGGAGACAGCGATCAAGGCAATCAGGGCAAGAGAGATATTGGATTCGAGGGGGAACCCGACCGTAGAGGTTGATGTGGAATTGAATTGCCCTGCAAGGGGACGTGCAGCGGTTCCCTCCGGCGCCTCTACCGGGGTACACGAAGCTGTTGAATTAAGGGATATAGACCAAAACTATATGGGCAAAGGTGTCCTGAAGGCCGTTGACAATGTCAACTGATATTTACGGGCCTGGAGGATGTTTTTAAATACTTCGTGGGGAGTGAAATATACATGTAATTTTAGTTGTATTGCTGCCTGTTCAGGGATATAATGGTCATATATATTCTTACAAAAAAAAGTACTGTCGAGAGATTGCAGGATTACTTATGCAGCCTCGAATAATATCCGGAGGTAATTAATGGCCGGGACAACTGAAGATTACGAAAAAATATCGGTTTCTGAAACACTCAGAGCACTGCAGACAGACAAAGATAACGGACTTGCATCAGGGGAGGCCAAAAAAAGGTTAGAGCAATACGGCTATAACGAAATCCCCGAAAAAGAAGAATCGACATTCCACAGGATATTCAGGAGGTTCTGGGGTCCCATTCCAGGGATGATAGAGGTTGCGGCCCTGCTTTCCGCCGTGGTTCAGAGGTGGGAGGATTTCACGATAATAATGGTCTTACTCTTCACCAATGCATTCATAGACTTCTGGCAGGAGTCAAAGGCATTAAATGCCCTGAAAGTATTAAAAGAGAAGCTGGCGAAAAATGCGCTTGTTTTGCGGGACGGGAAATTCCGGACAATAGAGGCCAGAGAGCTTGTGCCCGGAGACATCATAAAGATAAAGATAGGAGACCTGATACCCGCAGATGTAAAGCTCATTGATGGGGATTATATACAGGCCGACCAGTCAGCCCTGACAGGAGAGTCATTGCCTGTCAGCAAAAAAACAGGGGACATCGCATATTCCAATTCCATAGTAAAACAGGGGGAGATGACAGCAACAGTGACCAACACGGCGCTGAATAGCTTTTTCGGTAAAACCGTAGCCCTTGTTGCAAAAGCCCAGAGAGAAGAGACCAGTCATTTCCAGAAGGCTGTTATTCATATAGGCAACTACCTTATTTATATCACCGTATTCCTGGCAGCAATTATCCTGATCACAGCCATGTTCCGGCATGAAGATATGATCGAGATACTGAGGTTTACCCTTGTCCTGACAGTTGCTGCAATCCCTGTAGCACTGCCTGCGGTGCTGTCCGTAACAATGGCTGTAGGGGCCATGGCCTTGGCAAAGAAACAGGCGATTGTAAGCCGCCTTGTTGCCATAGAGGAGCTCGCAGGAGTCGATGTTCTCTGCTCGGACAAGACCGGGACTTTGACACAGAACCGGATGACCGTCTCCGACCCTGTTCCCTTTTATGGACATACAGTCAAGGAATTAATGCTCTATGCAGCCCTTTCCTCAAAAGAAGAGAATAAAGACCCGATAGAGATTCCCATATTTGAGTATCTGAAAAAAACAGGACAGGCCGGAGAATTAAAACAGTATCAACAGGTAAAGTTTACACCCTTTGATCCTGTGAGCAAAAGGACAGAGGCGATTGTGAAGTCCGGCGATAAAACCTTTTCAGTTACCAAGGGGGCGCCCCAGGTAATACTGGAGCTGTGCGGGGACCAGAGAAGGCAAGAGGAAATTTCAGAAAAGGTGGAGGATTTTGCAGAGAAGGGGTTCCGGACACTCGGTATCGCGGTAAAACAGGAGGGAGATAAAAACTTTGACTTTACAGGCCTGATCCCGCTTTTTGATCCGCCCAGGGAGGACTCGAAAGAAACAATAGAGGAGGCCAGAAAACTTGGTCTGGACATCAAGATGGTCACGGGTGACAATGTAGCCATTGCCAGGCACATAGCGGGTATCCTCGGGGTCGGCGACAACATCTTTGATGCCAGGGACCTCAAGGGGGCAAGCAATAAAGAGATGATAATATTAGGGGAGATACTGGCAAAGGCAATATATGAAAAGCTCTCCGGCGATGTATCTCTGGAAAATTCAGAACAGTTTGCAAAGGGTATAGTGAAGCGTATTGAAAAAGCGTTTGAAAACGTAGAGCTGCCGAAAGGCTATGTGAAGAAGCATGAATATCAAATCATAGAGGTGATAGAAAACAGTGAAGGTTTTGCCCAGGTCTTTCCCGAGGATAAATACCTTATAGTCGACAAACTCCGGAAGGCCGGGCACATCGTGGGGATGACGGGAGACGGCGTCAATGATGCGCCTGCATTAAAAAAAGCGGATGTAGGCATTGCGGTCTCAGGGGCAACGGATGCGGCAAGGGCAGCAGCCGACCTCGTTCTGCTGGCCCCTGGATTGTCCGTAATCGTGGATGCCATAAAAGGCGCAAGGATCACATTCGAGAGGATGAAGAGCTACAGCATCTACAGGATAGCCGAGACAATCAGGGTCATTCTCTTTATGGCAGCATCGATTGTTATATTCAATTTCTACCCGGTTACAGCGATAATGATTATTATCCTGGCCTTTCTGAATGACTTGCCGATACTTGCAATAGCCTATGATAATACAAAGGTGGACAATAAACCTGTCATCTGGAATATGGTGGAAGTGATGAGCGTATCCACTGTTCTCGGGATAACGGGAGTGATTTCAAGTTTTGGAATCTTTTATATAGCAGAAGAATACATGCGCCTTTCAGCTCCTGTTGTTCAAAGCTTTATATTCCTGAAACTGGCTGTGGCCGGTCACCTGACAATTTTTGTTACCCGCACGGAGAAGCGTTTCTGGCAAAAACCTTATCCTTCTCCCATACTGCTCTGGGCGGCTGTTGTCACAAAAATCGTCGCAACGCTATTTGTAGTATACGGATGGTTTGTCTCTCCGGTAGGCTGGAGATATGCCCTCCTGGTCTGGGTATACTCACTCGTATGGTTTATAGTTAACGACTTTGTCAAGGTCTGGACATATAAGTTATTGCGAAAGGATAAGATTATTGCCTGAACCTAAATTGATCCTGTGATTAGTTCCATTGTAAAGGGTAGCGAGAACCTGCCATACAGCCATTGTATGCCGTAAGCCGGGCATTCCGGCTGTGATTGACACTGGAACTGATGCACAGATTAATTTTGCTTGAGCAGAGAATTTGGCAGATGAATTATGACAGGAACACGTCTCGGAGCAAAAAGGGAGACCTTTTTCTATCTTTCCGGCATGGGGGATTTGCTTGCAACCTCTTTAAGTAAACACAGTCATAACAGAAAAATGGGCGAGATCAAGGCTGAAGTCAACTATGCAATAGAAGGAAGTGTCTTTGTAGGCGGTTCCTGTATTCAGTGGTTAAGAGACGGTTTAAAGATCATCAAATCATCCGCTGATACGGAATCCATGGCTGAATCACTCGGGAATTTTAGAAGAGTGTTTATGAATACTACTACAGAGAGTAGAAAGAGATTTCCGAGTATTCCGGAGAGAATCAGCGGGTTGGGTGAGCTGGCTTACAACCTCTGGTGGGGCTGGCATCCTGAGGCCAGGATGTTAAATTAATTAAAAAAACCCTTTAGTTGCCTGTTAAAAACCAGGTATGTGTTAAAGGAGATTCATAAGTGAAATCTGATTCACCATTCTATGAAAACACTATAAAAGCACTGAAACAGTCGGAACTCTTCAGCGGGCTTAAGGAAGCAGTTATCCAGGACATGCTGCTTATGTTCCGGAGACAGACCTGGCTCAGAAAATCCATAGTCATGCAGCCGGAAGAGACTGTAAAAGAATTTTTTGTGATAATATCAGGCCGGGCAAAAGTCTCACGGATCAATCCTGATACAGGTAAGGAATTTATTCTTTTTCTGTTAGGGCCGGGGGATGGCTTTGATATAATCCCGCTTCTTAACGGCAAAGAACACAATGTATCATTTGTTGCCATGGATGACCTTGAGGCCTTATCAGCTCCTTTTACTACTGTACATGACTGGATAGAAAGACACCCTGAATTCAACAGGGCCTTCCTGCCTTACCTCGGTAAACAGATCCGCCTGATCTCCAATCTTGCATTTGATCTTGCGCTCCATGATACAGGCACCCGCCTGATGAAACTTTTCCTCCAGCATACTGTTCATGACAATCCCTATCCCAGCTTGAAACTGATCAATGATCTTTCTAATGAAAAATTGGCCAGTATGATCGGATCCGTCAGAGTAGTTGTAAACAGGTTTCTGCAAAAGCTCAAAGAAGAAGGCATTATTGACGCCCACAGGGGAAGCCTGGAGATCAGGGATCTGCAGGCACTTGTGCAAAAGATTGAACTCCATGTAGGCTTAAGTACAAGGAATAAAAAGAATACAAATTAGCTATTGAAATCCTTTTTGTAATCTTCCATTGTTAATCTCCCCAAGACATTTCTTACCTCTTTTCTTCAAAGATCAAATGTTTTAACAAGGACAGAGACATTTTAAATCGTTTTTTTGATAAAATTCACGAATTGTGTAACTTAAGTAGCAGAAGAGTAAACGGATATCATGTATCTTTAAAAGAAAATTATTTCATTAAAAAACAAAGCGGCAGGAAGGAAGAGGGCTTTGTCCGGGAAACAAAAATCGGCCGTCTCAATCTTCAATACCCATACTGATGCGGAAGATGCTGTCAGGGAGCTGCAGAAATCCGGATTTGACATGAAAAAACTATCCATTGCGGGGAAGGATTATCACTCCGGGGATAGCGTGGCGGGCTATTACAATACCGGTGATGGTGTTAAGTACCGTGGCAAATCAGGGGTATTCTGGGAAGGAGTATGGGAGACTGTTCTGGGTTCGGCATTTTTTATTATTCCGGGTATAGGACCTGTTGTCTTTGGAGGGCCTCTCGTAAAATGGATTATCAGCGCCCTTGAGGGTGCTACTCTTGTAGACGGGCTGAACGCCATTGGAACAGTGTTTTACAGTATCGGTATACCGAATGACAGCATTCTTGAATACGAGACCTCTCTCAAGTCGAACAAATTACTGCTGGTAGCTAATGGCATTGCCGAAGAGGTTGAACAGGCCCGCAAAATCCTTGAGGCGACAAAAGCGACCGACACAACAGTCCATCACGGTTGAGAGGAGTGTCGTTTCCCGGAATATAAATAAAGTCAAGCCGCATAATAAAGGAGGGAAAATATGAAAAAAACTATGGAAAAATTTGCAAACTGGTTTATTGAACATGATAAACATATCATGGAAGCACGTCTTAAACAGGAAAAGCATACTCTGAAGAAGGAACTGCATCTGCTGGAAAATGAGCGGGACAAAATGCGAAGCCATCTGAGCCGTATCGACGCCCTGATTGAGAAACAGGAGGAGCTTAAAGCCACTCTTCCCGGTAAACCCGAAGGAGGTGTATAAAATGTGGACTGAACTGGAAAGCAGGCTTATAGACTGGGAGAAACGCTTTGTTCAGCTGTGGTCGAAAAAAACGCAGGATTATATGGACAGAGATCGCGAGTATGTAGCAAAAGAACTTCCCTTGCTGAATGCGGAAAAGCATGCAGCCGAAACAAGATTGAGGAAGATTGAGGAACTTATTGCCAAGACCCGTGTTCTGATAGATGATCTGAACGAAGACCTCTGCCGGGAGCTTTCCGGGGGTCATTCTTTAGCTGCTGTGGGTGAGGCAATAGTGGAGGAATTCGGCCGGCGGTTGAAGTCTGTATATAGTGAAGGAAGAAAAAAACTCCGGGAATTTCTGAAATTACATTACAGGATTAATAATGCATTATCCAGAGATTTATTCTACCTCCTTGAAGAAGCAGGGACGCTCCGTTACCAGGTTGATCTTTCTGATGATGATAAAGGCACGCCCCTGGTATATTATGCGCCGGGGGAGTTTTCCTATGTTGCCGATCCCGGGGTCATTTATCACCTGGAGGGGTGGTGGGAGGTCACAGCATAACTTAAGAATCGCTCAATGCAGGGATAATAAATATGGTCCAATCCAAAACAGATGAAAAGCTCGGACTTAAGGAACTCGTTGCAATGGGTGTCGGCGGGATTTGCATTAACTGCGGCTTCCTGGGTGGTATTGATTGTATATCTCCGGCAAACAAACCGGCAGAGTCTGGTGTGGATTTGTATTTTCTACATAGGCGTCATTGCTGCTGAACTCATGTTCAGTAAAA
>BDSY01000098.1 GCA_002897895.1 bacterium BMS3Abin06 | reverse complement strand
GATATACACATGGCTTTAAGGAAGTATTTGAAAGAGACAAAAAGAAAGAACAGAGATTAAATGAAATAGGAATAAGAGTTTTAAGATACAGCGATGATGACGTACTGAATAATATTGAAGGGGTGTTGGAAGATATTAAAAATTGTATAAATAAGATTAAGAATAAACACACCCCTTAATCCCCTCTTTTTAGAGGGGAAATAAGGCAGAAGGATATTAAAAAGATATATTTTACCCACTTGAAATGAGAAAGAACCTCTTTTTTAATAGCATTTGAATAATTTCTCAGGATTTCTTTGATCTCAGGATCAAACTCCTCAGAGCTGCCCTTTTTATATTCATCATTTGTGAGAGAACTAACTGATGTGCCGGAAGTAGATTCATTGATTAAGTCATTATTAATAGTCTCATAATATAGATGAAGAAAATAAAGAAATTAAAAAAGACTAAAAAAAGCCGTTCACAATACTACTTGATGTGGAGATCGACGGGGAGGTAAACGACTCCCGGAATTCCGTCAAAGACACAAGCCCTGTTAAGGAGGTAGTTTTATGAATACGGTTTCTCTCATAAAAGGAAAAGACAGAAGGGAAAATATTAAGAAATCCCTTGAGCAAATCTCTGATGATATCAGGAAAAACTTGAAACCGGGACGGATTATAATCAAGCCGAACTTTGTCTCCTCATCCATTCAGCTTGCAGCAAGCCACGTAGATCAGATAAGGGGCATCCTTGATTACCTGAAAGAGTTTCATACAGAAAAAATAATCATTGCAGAAGCTGCATGCGACGACACAATAGAGGCATATAAAAACTTCGGCTACCATCATCTTCTCAAAGAATATAATGTTGAACTTATAGACCTGAATAAAGGCCCCTTTGAGAAAGTGCATATACTGGACGGAAAAAACAGAACAATTCATGTAATGGTTTCGAGTCTTTTGCTTGACAGGAGCAACTATCTGATCTCCGCAGCAAAGCTGAAAACCCATGATTCGGTTGTTGTGACTCTTTCCATTAAAAATGTGGCCGTGGGGTGCATATTTACAAAAGATAAGATACTGGTCCATCAGGGAGTAAAACAGCTAAATCTAAACATTGCGGAGCTATCAAAGAGTGTATGGCCTGATCTGGCAGTAATTGACGGGTTTGACGGCATGGAAGGTAACGGCCCGGTCAACGGAAGCCCGATCCATGCCGGCGTTGCCATATCGGGCACTGACCCGCTTGCTGCGGACAGGGTAGCATGTGAGGTTATGGGTATTGATTTCAATAAAGTCGGGTACCTGCAGTATTGCTTGGAAAAGGGTTTAGGCGAGGCGGATTTACAACGGATTGAGATAGTGGGCCATGCCTTCAGGGAATGTATCATGCCGTTTAGATTACATAGTTCAGTAAAGGAGCAATACAAATGGAAGGATTGAAAGAAGTATAATATTATAATGACAATGGAAGAAATAACTCTGAAAGATAACGTAAGGCTCCAGATCGAAAAGAGAGAGACAGATGGGCGGGTTGAAGTCTCTCTCCGGATGAAAGGCAATGAAAATTGTCTCCTGCACTGGGGCCTCAGCAAGACTCTCCGCTCAGCATGGCAAATTCCTCCGCAGCCGTTCTGGCCCGACGGCAGCAGGGCATTTGGTCAGGCCGCGGTTCAGACACCGTTTACAGGCCATAACAACGAAGCCCGGATTGTTATCAGGCTGGATAAGACCATGGATTTTCCGGTTATGAATTTTGCCCTTTTCTTCCCGGATACAGGCCGCTGGGACAATAATCACGGTAAAAACTACCACATCAAACTACCGGGACTTAAACCTTCAGAGCATGAAACTGATATATCGGATGAGATCATTGAAAGGGAAATGGGTCACCACTCATGGACCCTGATGCACCGTTTTAACCTCTGTCATGATCTGGCGGACAGGGTCGGAGGTGATACAGAGGGCTTGGCGCTGCTTTATGTATGGCTGCGTTATTCTGCTCTCAGGCAGTTGGACTGGCAGCGAAATTACAACACAAAACCAAAAGAGTTGAGCCACGCCCAGGACCGCCTGACACTGAAGCTTGCTGATATATATATAAATGAACCCGCAGGCCGGGAGTTGATACGGCTGATGATAACCACGCTGGGACGCGGCGGGGAAGGGCAGCGGATACGGGATGAGATACTCAATATCATGCACCGGCACCATATCAAAGAGGTTTCCAACCATTTCATGGAAGAGTGGCACCAGAAGCTCCACAACAATACCACACCCGATGATATCGTTATCTGCGAGGCTTATCTTGAATTTTTGAGAAGTAACGGCAATCCCGACCTCTTTTACAGAACGCTTGAGGCAGGAGGCGTGACCAGGGAGCGGTTAGAGAATTTTGAGCGGCCTATAGTAACCCAGCCGGATTTTATTCCGCATCTGAAAGAGGGATTGATATATGATTTTGAGAATTACCTGAAGCTCCTTAAATCGATTCATTCAGGCACTGATCTCGAAAGCTCCGCCAATGCCGCCCGGTACTTATTCGACGATGAAATGCACGGACTGATGGATTTCATATTTCATCATAGATATGACAGCAGTATGCCGGTGGCGGATATTGTTGGAAGGATCACCGCAATGCGCAGACGCCTGAACAGATTTTTAAACAGTGATGGGGAGAACGGAAGGGTTCGCGACATGCTCTATCTCGACCTGGCGCTGGAGGAATTCCTGCGCATTGCAGTAGAGCGCAACATCCACATGC
Source organism: bacterium BMS3Abin06 (assembly GCA_002897895.1). Taxonomy (GTDB): domain Bacteria; phylum Nitrospirota; class Thermodesulfovibrionia; order UBA6902; family UBA6902; genus BMS3ABIN06. The sequence goes on along the minus strand of BDSY01000098.1, from coordinate 23,073 downwards.
AGATAGACAGGGATCAACTTGTCGAATTAATAAGTATGGTGCTTGAGAACATCGGGTTTTCATATGGCGATTTCGAGTTTTCAGAGTGTTTGCGGGACTGGGAGCGGCTTAAGGCCATGCCCCGTTTCAGTCAGGACTGGTCTCTTCGCGCCAAGTCCGTTCTTGACCGGCTCGGACGAGCCATAGGCGCTTTTAGCGAACATTACTACCGGCTGTTTCAGCCTAAAGCCGAATTTCTCGGTAAAGCCTTTCATGCCGATTCATGGGCGATAACACTATTCAGTGAAGAGATTGTGCGCGGCACAGTCGCATTTATACTTTCAATGCTTGTACATCATCTTGACCCTGTACTGCGCAGAATAGCAAAGCTCGGCGACTGGCAGGTAATCAGCCCTGGTCAGGCTATGGGGCTTGTGGAAGTTGTCGACACATTAGGATCCATTCAGGGCAAAACCTTTGAGAGCCCCACCGTTATCATTGCGGATAAGGTAATGGGAGATGAGGAGCCTCCCGAAGGTGTGAACGTTGTTATTACGCCCGATGCAGTTGATCTTGTCTCCCATGTTGCGGTTCGCGCCAGAAATGCGCACCTGTTGTTTGCCACCTGTTACGATAAGGAGTGCCTTGATCGCCTTAAGTCACTCAAGGGGCATTTGCTTGATCTCATGGTGAATACATCGGGTGATGTTGTATTTGAAGAAGCTTCGGGTGAAATGAGTATTGCGCCCTCACAAGTAAAGATAGAGTATACAAAAATAGCCCGGCCTGTTTTCACCACCTCTGCTATTTCTTCAAAAGATTTCAGAGAAGGTCTGGTTGGCGGCAAATCCGGCAACCTGAGGCTTCTCGAAGGCAAGTTACCGGACTGGATTCATCTGCCTGTTTCAGTAGCGCTACCGTTCGGCGTATTTGAAAAGGTGCTCGCTTCAGATAATAACAGGAAAATTGCTGAACGTTACAATGAACTTATATCCCGAATTGAGGACAACCCTGAAGAGATTCTTGCTGAGATACGTAAAACCCTGCTGGCCGTTCAGCCGCCGGAGGAGCTGACAACTTCTCTTTATAAAGTCATGGAGGAGGCAGGGCTTGGCCGGCCTGAAAACCCGGATGATGTATGGAGCTGCATCAGGCGTGTCTGGGCATCCAAGTGGAATGAAAGGGCATATCTGAGCCGCAAGGCAAGGGGAATCCCCCACGAGGACATTTTCATGGCAGTTCTCATACAGCAGGTTGTAGAAGCGGAATATGCCTTTGTAATCCATACCGTTAATCCGTTTACGCGCAACAGAAATGAACTCTATGCCGAGGTGGTATTGGGCCTTGGAGAAACCCTGGTCGGCAACTACCCCGGCAGGGCCCTTGGCTTCTTTTCTGAGAAAGAAGCGCCCGAACCGCGCATTCTGAGTTATCCGGGCAAAAGCACAGGTCTCTTCGGCGGGGGCTTAATCTTCCGTTCAGATTCCAACGGAGAGGACCTGGCGGGGTACGCAGGCGCCGGCCTTTATGACAGCGTAATGCTGGAGCCTCCACGAACAGTTGCGCTGAGTTACACAGAGGAACCTTTAATATGGGATGAGGATTTCAGAAGGGAGATCCTGACCTCTATAGCCAATATCGGCATTATGGTCGAAAAGGCCGCCGGCTCCCCGCAGGATATCGAGGGCGCTTATGCCGATGGCCGGTACTATGTAGTGCAGACACGTGCTCAGGTGGGATAAAAGAATGGGTGAAATGAAACGAATCAGGATCGGCAACCAGACCGCCTTCTCGGCTACAACACTGATGATGCCGTTTGAATATGCAGTGGCAAACGGTTTCGATGCCTTCGAGTGGTTTCCGGACAGACATGGATCAGGTGATGGTTGGGATGAAAGCGACATAGATGCCGGGACACGCCGTTATATCAAAGACAGAGCCATGGCACATGACATAGCCCTGTCCGTCCATGCTTCGCTGCAGGCCAATCCTTTGAAACATGAAAGCCATGAACTGCTCTTTAAAGATATTGAGTTTGCACAGGATATCGGTGCATCCCTGTTCAATATTCATCTTTATACCAATGAGGGGATAGAGGCTTACATAAAGGCGATTACACCCATTATAAGGCGCTCAGCAGAGGTGGGCATCAAACTCTCCATAGAAAACACACCGCTAACAACTCCTGATGATTTCAATAAAATGTTCGCCCTCTTTCAAAACATATTGGCAGCGGAGACAGCACACACAGGGATCTGTCTTGATCTTGGACATGCCAATCTGTGCGATTCAACCCGTAACGACTATATAGGATTCATCGACAAGCTTGATATTCAGCTACCGATCATCCATATCCATATGCATGAAAACTATGGTGACAACGACAGTCATCTGCCGATCTTCTCAGGGCCGGCAGGGGAAAACACAGCAGGTGTGCGTGGATTTATAGAACGCATGAAGAAACGCAAGTTTTCAGGCTCCGTAATTCTTGAACAGTGGCCTGAGCCCCCGTCATTACTGAACAGCGCGCGCGACAGGCTATATCATATGTGGATGCAGGATTGTTGAATGCAATTATCAGTCTGATAACCTTAATGTTGTCAGACTGATTTTATGTCCTTCCACAAGCCTCTTTTACTTTATACATTACATCGGAAGGCGCAATTCTTTCCGTCTCTTTCGTCTCTCTCGATTTGAACTCCACGAGACCTTCCTTAAGGCCCTTTTTGCCTATAATTATCTGATAAGGAATTCCTATCAGATCCGCATCCTTAAACTTCACACCCGGTCTCTCATCCCTGTTGTTGGTTTTACCTTTGCAAGCATCTTTTTTCATGATATAATTTTTATAAGCACGTAACCCTTAGTTTTATGTTAGCCCTTAAGATGAATGAATGCGGCATGACGTTTTTCCACAGTTCCGACACGCTTTTGGATTTGTGAACAAAAGATAGATAAACATCAGAAAAAGAAATAACATAACGGATAATCGTTAGGCCAGAAGCTATGAAAACAAGAGGGCCACCATAATATATCCGAAAAGCCTCCTGGATATTAAAGAAACTTCAATAAAATTAGAGGAGAAATTTGCAATGAAAACTCAAAAAACTTTATTAGTGGTTATTTCAATAATGGTATCAATAGTTTTTTTAGCTTCGGCAGCTCATGCATTGGATTTTAAACTATCTTGTGTTACTGCTTCCATGAAAAAGGGAAGTGATTCAGATGATGATATACACATTACTAATCAAAAGAATATAGAAGTAAGTCATTGGTCAGAAGTATTTATTGCAGATACTTACGATGGTGGAAGAGATGCATGGGGTTTAATTTGTAAGGATGATTGGGTAAATACTGGTTGTAGTCAAGGAAGTAATGGTTGGCCAATTGATACGGATGTTCTTCAATATGATAATGGCTGTTTTTCAGACGATGAGGAACTTGAAAATCTTTCTATTTTCACTACTTGCTGTAAAATAATTGATGATAAAAACGGGGGAGATCATTGATTTAGCTATAGACTGACATTCACAAACAGACAAACATCCCCGAAAAAAAGTTGATAATCACTCAGAGATTGAAGTCTTAACAAATATAGATGACAACTTGAATGTAAGCGAGGGGCTAACCAACGGATGCACTTCGGATGCGTGCCAGCAGTCCTCTTTTTGGTTTTGGCATTATTTGTTCTGTGGGGTTCACCCATTTAAAGGATCGTTGTCAAGCAGTTCCGCAAGCGCTTCGTATGCCGCCCACTCTTTATCCAGTACGGCATCAATCTTTTCCATGGCTTCGGCCTTCTCAGCTATTGCATCCTCAATACGAACAGCCGCTGTGTCTATCCAGTCCTGGTACCCACAGCACAGCGTGTTTCTCACCATCAACGGTTTCGGCCATGCCAACAATCCAGCCATTTCCGTTAATCCCACGAGCCTCACTGAAGTTACCCCCAAGGGTACCAAGGTCGGTCATAATACCATCCTCATACACAAATGCATGTTTATGACCAGCTCTGGTTTCAGACACACCTACAATTTGACCGTTATTATTAATCGCAAATGCGATAGTGTAATCAGGGCTCGCCCCCAGAGAGCCGATTCCATTCATAACGCCGTCTTCGTATATAAAACCCAAATATGTTGAGTTTTTCACGTAGGAAACACCTGCAATTTGGCCTTTATCATTTATGCCTTTGCCCTGACTGACGCTGGTTCCTGGCAGAACCCCCAGATCATTGATTGTATCGTTTTCCCACAAACAAGCGTGCCATGGAAAACCGCCGGTCACATCGGAGCTACCTGCAATTTGGCCGCTACTATTGATGTCACCACTCCAACTATGGTTACCGCCAAGTGTTCCAAGATTTTTCATTGTACCATTTTCATAAATCGCCGTTCGCCAAAGACCGGAAGATATTTTGGATGAACATACGATTTGGCCCGCATTGTTGATGGCTGTGGCATAGCTTTCATTTCCACCCAGCGTGCCAAGGTCATACATAATACCATCTTCATATAGAAAACCATGATTCCGGCCGTCTTCATTGGCAGACTTACCCACTATTTGTCCATGGTCGTTAATACCGTAGGCCCAGCTCGTGTTGCCTCCGAGTGTACCCAGATCGCTTATCAAATTATCCTCATAAACGAACGCATGAGTCTCGCCCGAACTTGTTTCAGAACTGCCGACAATCTGGCCATGCTCGTTAATCCCAAATGCCCTGCTCTCACTGCCGCCAAGAGTACCTATGTCGATTATGCGGTACTCAAGACCAAAAACAGTATGGGAAATCGTGAGAACAAGTACCAGCGTCAACATACATAAGTTCAACTTTTTCATTTTTCTGCCCCTTTCAAGAAAAAATGATAAGAAATCGCTTTTTAAGTCTGATTTAAGTTTAACAGAAAAACCGCTGAAGATGTCAAGCTTTTTCAGTTGTTAAGTAACCAATGGTCGGGGGGTAAAGATGAAACTCAAAGCAGTTTTAGAACCAACTGATGATGGCGGATTTACAGCAATTGTTCCATCATTGCCAGACTGTATTAGTGAGGCTGATACTCAAATGGACAGGTCATTTTCAGCAAACCTCCCTGACCCTCGCCATTACATCGGAAGGCGCAATTCTTTCCGTCTCTTTCGTCTCTCTCGATTTGAACTCCACGAGACCTTCCTTAAGGCCCTTTTTGCCTATAATTATCTGATAAGGAATTCCTATCAGATCCGCATCCTTAAACTTCACACCCGGTCTCTCATCCCTGTCGTCAATCAGAACTTCAAAGTTTTCACCCTGCAGGTCCCGGTATATTTCCGCGGCAGTATCTGAAACCTCTTTATCGTCATTTGCAAGTGGAATAATCTCAACATCAAAGGGCGCAATGCTTTTGGGCCATATAATTCCATCCCTGTCATTATTCTGTTCAATTGCCGATGCTGCAATACGCGCAGGGCCTATGCCGTAACTGCCCATTATTATCTCTTTCTCTTCACCATTCAGATCAAGGTATACGGCCTTGAGGGGCCTGGAGTATTTTGTGCCGAGCTTGAAGATATTCCCTATCTCAATCACCTTTTCTTCCATAATCACAGCACCGCATTTTGAACATTTATCCCCTTCTTTTGCAACATGGATGTCGTGCCATCCGGCCTCAAAATGGACATCCGCTTTTATCCCTCTTGTATGAAAACCTTTTTTGTTTGCGCCTGAAATATAAATCCCTTCCCTCAGAGTGATATCGGCAATCTTTTTTAATTTATTATTGTGAGGCCCTATAAAGCCGGCTTCCACTCCGAGGATCTCTTTTACTTCATCTCTTTGAGCCGGCCTGAATTCTCCGGCAATTTTCCGGAGCTTCTTTTCATGGAGCTCCTGGTCTCCCCTGAGAAGCGCAAGAAAAGGGCCTTCCGGACCTATTAACAGAAGGCTTTTGATAAAACATGACGGATCTGATTTTAAAAATTCAGATACCTCGACAACTGTCCTTTTTTCAGGAGTTGCAATCTCCTCCAGTGCCGGGTTCTGTCCGTGCCCCTGAGTTTGGGGAGGGGAGACTGAAACCGCCAGCTCTACATTTGCGGCATATCCGCATTTGCTGCACAGGACTATTGTATCCTCGCCTGCGGAACTCGGTGACATAAATTCATGTGCCAGAGCGCCGCCCATCATTCCGGGGTCGCTCTCCACCTGATAATACCTGAGCCCGCACCTTTTAAAAATTCTGTGATATGTCTCTGCATGTTTCCGGTAATTCTCTTCAAGTCCCTGCTCATCCCTGTCAAAACTGTAGCTGTCTTTCATGATGAACTCGCGTGTCCTTAATATCCCGCTCCTGGGTCTTGCTTCATCCCTGAATTTTGTCTGGATCTGATACCAGACCTGCGGCAGGTTTCTGTATGAGCGTATCTCCATTGACGCAAGCCATGTAATTATCTCTTCATGGGTCATACCGAGGCACATATCCCTGCCTCCCCGATCCTTCAATCTGAACATCTCGTCTCCGATGTCATTCCATCTGCCTGTTTTTTCCCAGATCTCCGAAGGATGAAGCGCGGGCATGGATATCTCCTGGGCTCCGATTGCGTTCATCTCTTCCCTGATAATTTTATTTATTCTTTCCATTACCCTCCAAGCAAGGGGGAGATATATATAAAGACCGGCTGCAAGCTGTCTGACATACCCGGCCCGGAGCATGAGTATATGGCTCACTGCTTCTGCTTCAGCCGGGGTCTCTCTTAAAGTAGGAATGAAAATATTTGAAAACCGCATAAATACCTCTCTTGTAATTTTTAAATTTCAGGGATGAGACTGCTTACAGGTCGCAATATTCTATCATATGTATAGCTCTAATTAAAGCCTGTGTATAAACCTGAATACCCCCTCCCCCGGCAATTTTGTGTTGCAACATTGCGCAACTATGCTGATTTAAAATACTTATAGCCCCTATAAGCCTCTTGATTTATTTCATTTTTATGGTTTAATAAATAAAGGGGGGGGAAAGAGTAAATTGAGAGCTTCAGCAATTTACTTTAAAAAATTATGAAAAAAAGAGCCGTAGAGAGAATACCTGCTAATCTGAAGGCCGAGTTTTTCTGGTGCGATAAAGTAAACTCTGCAACCGTAGCTGATCTTTCCGAAAACGGCATGTGCATTAATACACAGACATGTCCTCCTGTAAGAGCACGATTTGATGTTGTTATCCCGGTGGAAGACGATGTTCTGAAAATTCCCGTCAAAGTTCGGAGGCTGGTTAAAAAAGACAATACCTTTGACGCCATAGGCGTTGAAATTTCGAATCCTCCGAGGAGGTACCTGGACTTTGTTGATAGTCTCAGGTGGAGACAAATAAAAGGGATAACAACAGGGGGGCAGGTAATAAAGTTATTTATTTGTAATGTCTGTCACCATATTTCATTTGACCATGCGCCGATAAATTGCCCTATTTGCAGCGCAACAATTGAAAGTTTTGAAAAAGCGCCTGAAGCGATAAAAAGAGCGGACAACTTTGCCGGTCTTACTGAATTTGAAAAGAAACATATCCCTGTTATAAAAATCTCGAAAAGCAATGGATATATTGATGTGAATGTCACTATTGGCGAGATTGAACATGGAATGGATATTGACGACCACATTACATTTATCGATTTTTATTTTAATGATGCCGCTCTTAGTAAAAAATGTATCTCAAGAATTAATTTTAATTGTGACAAAATATTGTATCCTTCAACGACTCTCCGCTTTAACAATGAAAATACAGGAGTTCTTACGGTAATCAGCAATTGTATTGCCCATGGAAACTGGCTGGCTAAAGCCAGTTTTTAGATTACCCGTAACCGGGTGCCTTTGAACAAATATTTTCCGTGAACAGTTCTCTTCCCGCGGATTCAATAATGGTCGGCAATTTTTAATATTCTGCATATTGCTTCCGCCCAAAAGTCATGATATGATTTTAGCAGGAGGAAGATCATAATGGAAATTCCACTGCAAATTACAAGTCGCAACATTAATCTTACCGAAGCAATAGAATCGGAAATCAGGGAAAAAGCAGCGAAACTCGATAAACTTTATGACCGCATTATGCGGTGCAGGGTTGTTGTAGAGTCTCCTCATCGCCATCGTTATCAGGGTAAATTATACAATGTGCAGATCAAAATGACGGTGCCCGGTGCAGAACTGATCGTAAAGCGGGAGCCCCATGAAGACCTGTATGTAGCAATCAGGGACAGTTTTAATGCTGCGCGCCGCAAACTGGAGGAATTTGCCGAACGGCGGCGGGGCGACGTAAAGCGTCATGAGGAAGCGCCTATTGCCCGCATAAGCGTCCTGTTTCCTGAAAAGGGTTACGGCTTTATAACAACGCCGGACAACAAGGAAATTTATTTCCACAAGCACAGCATTCTGAATCGTGATTTCAATCATCTGAAGGTAGGAATGAAGGTGCGTTTTGCAGAAGAAAGAGGGGAAAGGGGCCCTCAGGCCAGTACAGTGACGATTATCTGAAAAGGCAGTATCTTTATCTTATCTGCATAACCGTTTCAAATAAAATAGAGTCATCTTCCGGACTGCTTCCTTGGACAACCCCGCCGTTCAAACGTGCTCTTTAAGCCACACTTCCTGGCAGCCTGGCCAAATTTCCTTCAGATGGCTCTATTACAATTGATGCGATGCCCCGGTGGGTTAAAGCCCTGAGCTCTTTTTAAATGGGTGCTTCGGTAGATGTTTCAGGCTTCCTCTCAACTTCAGAGGCTTGCTCACCACATCTACTCCCGCTCCCTGATCCACTTGCTTGATTCTCAGGCTTAATCTCATCCAGGGTATCGCAAGCTCTTCTTCTACTCTTATTTTAACTCAATTTTATATCTTGTCAAGCCCCCTGCTGAAGCCGCTAAAATAGCGGCTTCAGCAGCATCCATGGACTTCCTGCTTCCCGGCTTCAGATCCGCCTATCCAATGTTATAATACAGATAGCATCAGAGAGCCATATCTCTGGAAGGAACTAAATGCCTGACAATTCCATGAGCAATACTATTAGCCCGGAGCCTGTTGTATTCAGAGCCCGCGGGGTGACCAAGGTCTATGACATGGGTGAGGTAAAGGTGCATGCCCTGCGCGGTCTGGATATGGAGCTTTATGCAGGCGAAATGGTTGTGCTGCTCGGGCCGTCCGGAAGCGGGAAGTCAACTCTCCTGAACATCCTTGGCGGATTAGATACGGCAACGTCAGGACATGTCAGCTACCACGGCCGGGATATAACCGGGGCCCCGGACAAAGAGCTTACCGAATACCGAAGATTTCATGTCGGCTTTGTTTTTCAGTTCTACAACCTTATCCCCAGCCTCACTGCATTAGAGAACGTTGCAGTCGTAACCGAAATCGCACTGGAGCCGATGGACCCTGCTGAGGCCCTTCGTCTCGTCGGCCTGGGCAACCGGCTTGACCACTTCCCCGCTCAACTGTCAGGTGGTGAACAGCAGCGCGTTGCCATTGCACGCGCAGTCGCCAAAAATCCCGATGTCCTGCTCTGTGATGAGCCCACCGGCGCTCTTGATTCAGCCACGGGCATTGTTGTGCTTGAAGTGCTGGAACGGGTAAACAGGGAGCTGGGCACGGCCACGGTACTGATAACTCATAATGCCGACATTGCCGGGATGGCCGACCGCGTTATATATCTCAGCGACGGACTGATCTCCAGGGTTCACAGAAACGAGCGCAAGAAATCGCCGCATGAGCTGCGCTGGTGAGCAGCGATGAAAACGATAAACCGTAAAATAATCCGTAACCTATGGGGCATGAAAGGCCAGGCCCTTGCCATCGCCCTGATAATCGCCAGCGGAGTCGCCACTTTTATAATGTCCGTCAGCACCATGCAGTCGCTGAAACTCACACAGGAAACTTTCTATGAAGACTATCGTTTTGCCGATGTATTTGCTTCTTTAAAGAGGGCGCCGGAAAGCCTTCAAACGCGTATCCGGGAAATCCCCGGCGTTGACCGTGTCGAGACCCGTGTCTCTGCTGCGGTAAATATTGATATACCGGACTTTCCCGACCCTGTAACAGGAAATATTATTTCCATCCCGGACATCGGTGAGTCCCTGCTCAACAAACTATTTCTGAGAGAAGGAAGATTAACAGAGGCATTCCGTGATGACGAGGTAGTGATCGGCGAGGCATTTGCAGGTGCCCACGGCTTCAAACCCGGCGATAAATTAGGCGTTATTATCAACGGCAGACGCAGGGATCTTACAATTGTCGGAATTGCCCTCTCCCCTGAGCACATATATCAAATGCCCCCGGGAGCCTTTTTCCCGGATTTTGAACGTTACGGCGTAATGTGGATGGGCAGGACCGCGCTTGCTACCGCCTATGATATGAAAGGCGCCTTTAATGATGTAACGCTGACCTTCTCTTCCAATGCAGATGTCAACGATGTAATTGAGAGGCTCGATGAACTGCTGAAGCCCTATGGGGGACTCGGCGCCTACAGCCGCAAGGATCAGCTTTCGCACCGCTATCTATCCGAAGAGTTTAAGCAACTGGAACAGATGGCCGCCATGTTTCCCGTCATCTTCCTCGGCGTGGCGGTATTTCTTTTAAATGTAGTAATCAGCAGGGTTATCCATATGCAGAGGGAAGAAATCGCTGTCTTAAAGGCATTCGGTTACAGCAACTTTGACATAGGTATGCATTTCGTGAAACTCGTATTGATGATTGTGTCAACAGGAGTGATCGCAGGCATTACAGGAGGGGGCCGGCTCGGAGAGTGGATGAGCAATATCTATATGGAATTTTACCGTTTCCCTTTCCTGAAATACGAGCTGCAGCCGGAAATTATAATCATTGCAGCGCTTGTGAGTGCGGCTGCAGCAATACTGGGGACTTTACACTCCCTGCGAAAGGCAGCCTTGCTTCCCCCTGCACAGGCAATGAGGCCGGAACCCCCTGCAACCTACAGGGAAACACTACCGGAGCAGCTTGGGCTTAAGCGATTGCTGTCCCAGCCGACCCGCATGATCATACGGCATATCGGACGGAGGCCGGTCAAGTCCCTGCTTTCCGTCACCGGCATTGCCTTTGCCTGCGCCATCATGATGGTGGGCAGTTTCCAGGGGGATGCCCTTGACTTCATGGTGTATGTACAGTTCGGGCTTTCCCAGCGGGAAGATATTGCAGTCACCTTTGTAGAACCGACCTCCGGACGCGCCCTGTATGAGCTGCAAAGCCTCGAAGGGGTTGAATACGGCGAGGTGTTCCGGACAGTGCCTGCGCGCCTGAGGTTCCGGCACCGCAGTTACCGCACGGCAATCCAGGGACTTAAATCCGGCGGAGACCTCCAGCGTCTCTTAGACGCTGATCTGAAACCAATTGACCTTCCACGCTCAGGCATTGTTCTGACCGACCATCTGGGAGAAATGCTCGGTGTTCGTGAAGGTGACCGATTGACTGTTGAGGTACTTGAAGGGAGAAGGCCCGTGCTGACCGTACCGGTGGCGGGGCTCGTCAGTCAGTACCTGGGTGTATCGGCTTATATGAACCTCTCTGCCCTTAACCGTCTCATGCATGAGGGCAATGCTGTCTCCGGCGTGTATCTCGCAACCGACTCACGATACCTGCCCGGGATATTTAAAAAACTGAAAGAAATGCCCAGGGTCGCGGGGACCGGGATACGTGAGAAGGCAATTGCAAAATTTTACGAAACTATGGGAGAGACCATTCTTATTTTCACGCTCATAAACACACTTCTTGCAGGGATAATCGCCTTTGGGGTAGTATACAACAGCGCAAGGATAGCCCTTTCCGAACGCAGCCGTGAACTGGCAAGCCTGCGTGTGCTTGGTTTTACAAGAGGGGAGATATCATACATATTGCTTGGCGAATTAAGCATTTTCACACTCGCAGCCGTACCATTGGGATTCCTCATCGGCAGGGGCATGTGCGCTTATATCGCTGCAAACCTGAAAACAGACCTGTACAGAGTGCCGTTGATCCTCGAAGCAGATACATACGCGTTTGCAGCTGCAGTGGTACTGGTGTGTGCATGTATATCGGGACTGATTGTCCGGCGCAAACTGGATCATCTGGACCTCATTGCAGTACTCAAGGCAAAGGAGTAAATATTAATGAAATTGCGCAGACGTGCGGGGTTATTTGCCATACTTGCTGCAATAATACTGGCGATTGCCTATGGATTCATGCCGAAACCTCTGCCTGTGGAAACCGCTGAAGTGAAGCGGAAATATATGAGGGTTGCAATAGAGGAAGAGGGCAGGACAAGGATTATAGACCGGTTCATAATATCAGCGCCGGTTGCCGGGTTTGCCCGCCGTATCGAGCTTGATGCAGGGGATCCGGTGAGTAAGGGAGAGGCGATTACAGAGCTTGAGCCGCTTCGCTCAAATGTCCTTGACCCCCGCAGCAGGGCTGAAGCAAAGGCGCGGGTTGCTGCTGCTGAAGCTTCGCTGCGTGCTGTAAAGGAGAATGTGCATGCTGCAAAGGCGAGCGCTGAATTTGCAAAAAAGGAGCTTGACCGCCTCAGGCAATTATTTAAGGATGCCTTAGTCGCGCAGGAGAAACTGGATGAGGCGGAAACAGAGACCCGTCGAACTGCGGCAGCGCTCCGATCATCTGAATTTGCTGTTGAGGTGGCCCGGCATAAAAAGGCGGCGGCGCTTACTGCATTAAAGTATTCCGCAGCCCGGGAGCCGGAGGAATATGCTGAAAGAGTTATAATTAAAGCGCCGGTCAGCGGCCGCGTTCTCAGGATCAACCATAAAAGCGAGGGTGTTGTGAACAGGGGACAACCACTGATAGAGATCGGCGACCCGCAGGCACTGGAAGTTGAGGCGGATCTGCTTTCAGCTGATGCTGTACGTATCAGTCCCGGTACGCCCGTGCTTTTTGAGCGCTGGGGCGGTGATAAATTGCTGAAAGGCAGAGTAAGGGTTGTCGAACCGGCCGGCTTCACGAAAATATCCGCCCTCGGTGTAGAGGAGCAGAGGGTGCTTGTAATATCCGATATTGTTTCACCACCCGGGATGTGGGCGGAACTTGGTGACGGGTATAGAGTGGAAGCGAGTTTCATTCTGTGGGAGAATGATAATGTGCTGCAGATTCCAGCAAGCGCATTATTCCGCTATGGGGACGGCTGGGCGGTTTTTGTATTCTCAAACGAACGGGCACGGATGCGTAAAGTGCAGATTGGATATAGAAACGGTCTGAGTGCACAAATCCTCTCAGGACTTGCCGCAGGGGATAAGGTCATTACCCATCCCGACAGCTCCATCAAAGAAGGCGCCCGTGTACGCCTTCGTAAAGAGAGGACATTATAATAAAAAATGAAAAAATGTCCTGATTGTGGAAAAAAGTTTAACTGGTGGCAAAGAGCAACCGGTGAAGACAGGGAGCATATCAGAAATTGCTGCAAGTCTCCAAAAGGGAAAGACAAACTTTCCCTGGCTGCCGGATGCAGGGGTTGTCCTGCCGGCTGTTTCGAGGGAATGTATGATAAAAAAGAGGGGCAAAGGCACAGAGTAAAAAACCGCCAATAAGTTGACGATTAATAGACGAATATTTAAAATTCCCCCCGGCATGTAACCCTGATGCCCTCCCCTGTCCGGTATTTTATTAAGGACATATCCAAGGCAATTTATTAAGTAATTATCACTTCCCGTAAAATTCATTTCACCTGTTCAGAAGAATTTCAGAGTTATCTCCGGAAATCGATTAATGCATTGGCATAAAAGTTGCTTTTTCTATTATTGATGGAAGTTAAAAATCAGCCATTCCGGCAAGGAGGTGAAATTATTTTTGAGAGAGGCTGCTGTAATGAAAGGAGATTGAAATGTTAGATATTGAAACCAAACATAAACAATGCACCATTTGCAAGCATGAATATACGTCAATTCATACTGAGGTCATAGCAGGCGTAAAAATTTATGTGTGTGATACCTGCCTGGAAGCCGCAAAGCATAACTTTATCTGGGTCTGCATGAACTGCGGGAAGGTCTATCTCAGACCCAAAAAGCTGGTAATCGAGAGGCTGAAGGACGTTGAGCTCAAGAGGGCATATCTGATGTGTGAAGACATGCAGATAATCCAGGGTATCGATATATGCGTGGAGTGCGATCCCAAAGGAATAATGAACTACATGGATGTCCAGAAAATGGCAACATGCTGATTCCTGTTGAGGCAATTATTGTCCATAGTGACAAAAATTGTCGCTTATCAGGCAATTAACTATTGTTTGTGTATAAATAACGCAAATGCTCAAAAGCATGTCATTCCCGCAAGCGAAGCGCGTCGGGAATCTTTCTTAAAGAAACGATTCCGGACAAGCCGGAATGACAGAAAAACGATAACTGTTTGAGTTTATACACAAACACTGACTATATTCGAAACAAAAAAGATTTGTTTGAGATTCTGAATCTGAAACGAGAGATCAGTCCCCTTCAAATTCCGTCAAACAATAGACATTATATCCCTTATCTTTCAACTTCTTCTCTCCGCCTACATCCGGAAGATTAACGATAAACGCCATTTCAGAGATTATGCCGCCGAGTTTTTCAATTAATGCAGCAGCAGCCAATGCAGTGCCGCCTGTGGCAAGGAGGTCATCAACCAGAAGGATTTTCAGACCTTTCTCTATTGCATCCCTATGTATCTCAACCGTGTCCGTGCCGTACTCAAGCTGATATTCGTGGCTTACTACTTCTGCGGGAAGCTTGCCGAGTTTTCTGACAGGTACAAAACCTTTCCCCAGGGTATAAGCCAATGCCCCGCCGATAATAAAACCCCTTGCCTCTATTCCGACAATAAGGTCAAAATCAATCTCGTCTGTAATGTATCTCTGCGTAAAATTATCGATAACCAGCCTGAAGCCCACAGGGTCCTTGATAAGGGTTGTTATGTCCCTGAACATAATTCCTTTTTTGGGATGATCCGGTATAGTTCTGATTCTGGATTTGATTGGCATCTTCTTTTTCTCCTTTGCTTAAATATTTACGGGTTATTTGACACAGATATCATCATATTCTTTTAACTTAGGGATGGTTTCTATAAAGAGCCTTATCACATTATCCGCATTTTTCTTCATGGTCTCCATTATCATCTCCCACGTTACCGATTCTTCTCCCTCTTTCCAGCAGTCATAATCCGTTGACATGGCTATTGCAGCGTAATGCATCTGTTTCTCCCTGGCAAGAACAACCTCCGGGACAGTGCTCATATTAATTACGTCGGCATTCCAGCTTCTGAACATGTGGCTTTCGGATTTTGTAGAAAACCTGGGGCCCTCGATGGTGATTACGGTTTTATTTTTATGATAAGGCACATTCAATGATTCGGCAGACGATGAAAGCAGACCGATAAGGTTGGAACAAAACGGTTCTGCCATTGCAGTATGAACTACTACATCTTCATCAAAGAAAGTCGTTTCCCTTTTTCTTGTGTGGTCAATAAACTGGCTGGGAAACACCAGATGGCCCGGCGCTATCTCTTCCCGCAATGAGCCGACTGCGGTCGAGGCAAGAACGTGCGTACAGCCGTGTTCCTTAAGCGCCCATATATTGGCCCTGAAATTCACCTTTGAAGGGTATATTGAGTGGTCTTTGCCGTGTCTCGCGATAATAGCGACATCAACCCCCTCAATAGCGCCGCATGTAAGAACAGATGTAGGAGATCCATAGGGTGTCTCAACTGAAATCTCTTTTGCATCTTTTAAAATATTCGGGTCATCAAGTCCTGACCCCCCGATAATTCCCACTTTAATCATGCTTTTCTCCTCATAATTTTATTTTTATAGTGATTATAGATTTGTAAGGAAGCCTTTAAAAAATGATACGAA
Organism: bacterium BMS3Abin06; assembly: GCA_002897895.1. Classification (GTDB taxonomy): domain Bacteria; phylum Nitrospirota; class Thermodesulfovibrionia; order UBA6902; family UBA6902; genus BMS3ABIN06. The sequence continues at coordinate 7,261 of BDSY01000098.1, read as the reverse complement.
TATTAAATTATAGCCATTATCTTCAAAAATATTCAATAGTTACAACTCAGTGTATACTGTTATATATGCCTGTGTTACACCATCATCCGTAATTCCCTGCGCAATGCCGAATGCAGGGGTGATCTTTAATTTATATCCCAATACCATATCAATTCGTGCCTCTGCGCCTATGCCTGCTGAAAAATCATCCGGATCAAATCCTTTATTAAATCCCCATACATTTCCGGCATCTGCAAAAGCGGCAAGGTGCAGCCTGTCCCAGAAAAAGGGTTTTGTATTCCAGCCCCTGAAAAAGTATTTTATTGGAAACCGGTACTCTAACGTACTTTTTATAACGTATTTCCCGGTCTGAAATCCCGAAGAAAATCCCCTGATTGAATATTCATTCTGAACAGAAGGGATCCCGCCGATCCGGTATGCCTGCTGTGCAATAAGGCCGCCGTCCGATGCTGCCCCTTTCAGGTTGAGATATGCGACATGATTTTTTTTAAATCCCACGTATTCTTCATAATCGATAGCATATTCATCCTGGTCCAGGCCGCTTCCCAAATCAGTATCATATCTCCTGTAGGTCAGGGATATGTTTCTTCCCTCTTCCCTGCTTATCGAGTAAGGATATTTCAATGTTCCCCCATACCTTAGCCCGATAAATACATTGTCCCTCCTGCCTTCATATACCTCAAGACCGTCAATTGTCCTGCCGTGTATATCCGTCAGCCGGCTGACTTTTTCATAATTGTACCCTGCCGTAAGACTCAGATTTGACTCAAGAGATGTTGAAAGGGGAAGTTTTATTCCTGCGATTAACCCCCTGTGCCTCTCATAATAATTGTCGTTATTTTTAAAAAATTCCGAATACAAAACAGGAAGGGAATATGTCCTCAGAAAAAAAGTGGGATACCACCTGTCATAGATATAATTAAAATCAAGATATCCCCTTCCGCCTGTTCCATATCCTCCCTGAACCATATACGAGTGGTAGCCGAGCACGTCCTGTCCTGCGGTAAATGCCCCGAACACGGCCCCGTCATCATCAAATGAGAGAGTGGGCAGCCAGAATCGCGGCCTTAAAGTCCCTAAGGGGCAATACTCCTTCTTTTCCCGGATGCTCAGGGAACGGGCCTCTTCTATCTGTTTCCGGACGTCAGCGGCTGTTTGATGGCTGTTATCATTCCATAACGGTTTAATTTCAGGCCCCGGCATTGACATCCACCCTGAAGGATCATAGGGCATCTCTGCTATATAGAAGCCTTTTGAACTGTAACCTGAAAATAATATTTTCCCGCTGCCACCGTGTATCCCGGGCTGAAACGCGCCGCCTAATACATGAGTGACCTGGTAAATCTTTTTCTCTGCAATGGAAAATGCAAACAGATTATAAACACCTGTCCTGTCCGATGAATAGATAATGAACCGGCCATCCCCGGACCATGCCGTATACATATTATTATAATCAGAAACCGTCAGCGTCTCTGTGGTCTTTGTGCTGAAATTGAGAAGCTCCATAGATACATTGCCCGATATATCGCGCTTTAAAAATACGATAAACCTCCCGTCAGGAGACCATTTCGGAGATGAAAGGGCGTAACCCTGCAGCCCGGTAATAACCTCAACATCACTGGATTCAAGTGCCGATACAGCAATATTCTGGCGGCCTGCCTCCACCTTTACAAAAACAATATTACTTCCATCCGGGGACACATCAATATCCTTTACCCTCAGATCCCTTGTAATTCTCTTTACTGACTTATCATCGAGGCCATACGAATAAATGTCCTGGTAAAAATTATAGCTGTTCTTGATATCAGCCTGGGTAAAATAAAGCTTCCGGCTGTCCGGGGACCAGGAGAGGCTGTGGTCTGAAGGCAGCCTCCTGACAGTGGATATCTCCCTGTAAGTTTTTGCATCAACAATCACAATATCTTCATGAAAGTGCGGGTCCCTTCTGTTTAAGGCAAGATACCGGCCGTCAGGTGAGATGCGGGGATTTGTCAATCTTTCCCCTTCAATCGGAATTTTATTGTATTCAGTCAGAGGCTCTAAATTAAGGCGCTCTATGTTTTTGTGCTCCCCGGCCCTGAGTTTAATTATCATTTTATTATAGAGCTCCGTATAATTCAGGCCCGTAACTCTCTCTGCCGGTGCGGTTATAAAAAACGGCAGCCTTCCCGAGTGCAGGATATTAAGCTTGCCGGGGGCTTCTTCCCCGTATGTTTCGGCAATATACTCTTCCAGCATCATACCGTATATATAAGGAATATTCCCGGAGGGCCAGTAAGGCACATCCCCGTTCAACTGGTCAATGCGGGGAATGTTGTCTTCAAGCACCGCCATCCTCAAAACCATGTCAACAAAAGAACTGCGACCCCTTCCCGATGAAGTGAATTCTGTTTCAGCCCAGGTCGCAATGCCCTCAATCCACCAGTCCGGCATAAACACATTCGGCGGAGCAGTCAGCAAAAACATAAGAAAAGATAGCGGGTCGTATCCCGGAATGCTCTTTCCAAAGACCTTCCTCGTAACAGATGAATATCCGCTCGCAGGGTCCATTGTTAATATATGCGTATATTCATGGATCAGGAGAACTTCGAGCCAGTCCTCATATTCCCCTAATGTCGAGTCATTAAGCGGGGGCACGACAAAAACATATATTGCATTATACGGCAAGACAGTCGCTTTGCCGTTTGTAAAATCAATACTGTCAATAAGGACAATCTGAGTCTTTTCAGCCGGGGACCACTGAAAGCTGCCGGTCAATTTTTCATGGATGCCTTCTGATATTGAGGCCGCCTTACGGGCGATATCGTCAAGTCCCTGGTGAAAGTGGATGACAAAATTATCCGTCTCGATCGTTGAAAACTTAAATGACGGATCTATTGTTGCAGCATCCGACACTTGGGGATTCAGCAAAAAACAGCCGGCAAAAAACAGTGCTGCGATTAAGATGCAAAATGCGTGAAACAGATTTTTCATAATACCCTCTTCATTTAATGAAAACCTTTTTTGGATAATAAATTTTTCAGGGAAAAAGTCTGCCCTAAATATAAACTATTCAGCTTAAAATGTTAAGGGCAAAATTGTCCCCACCGGTTATTCCCTATGAGATGCATCGATCACATATTTGAAACCTACTCAAAATAACTCCCACTTTGGAAAAGGGGGTTAGGGGGATTTTTTAAATAATTCCTTACCAGATATACGCTGTCCGCTTACAGCGTAGTCTTCATTAATGATATTTTGCTTGATTTTCCAACTGTGCTTCTGTAATCTTTGAAAGAGAAGCACTATTCGTTTAGACCTCAAAAAATAAAAAATGGCAGTTTATACACAGACTCTAATTAATATAGATTCAGCTTCCTGGAAAATTGATTTTATTATTTGCATGTTGAATGACAATGATACAGAAATTAAAAAATCTGCGGAAATGTCGTTGATAAATATAACGGGAGAGAATTTTGGCCAGAATGTTGTGCAATGGCAGAATTGGTGGGACAAAAACAAAATAAAATTTAGCAAAGAACGTACCCGCAGAAGAGCAGAGCAAAGAATGAAAAGTGATAGGTAAAACAGTTTTATCCTTCCCCATTTTTTAATTTCAGGAAAATCACTTACGCAGACTGTCACTCGCCCCTGTTTTGTGCTTCCCCTTAATAATAACATTTGCGGTAGGCTTTGTTTAATTGCCAGGCCTCAATCCCCTTCAAACTGATTGGAGGGGTTATCAGTACTCTGAATTTCATTAAAAAGGGCAAAATTGTATAATATTGTATGGAATACCTTGTTGTTATACGCGCTGCAAGCGGACTCTTAGGAATAGCTTTTGCCCTCTGGTCATTTGTTCAATTCAGAAAACGATTTATTAAACGATATGAATTTATTTTTCTGACCCTTTTCGGGACAGGTTTGCTTATTGTTGCAATTTATCCTGACAGTATAAATATAGTTGCAGGCATGATGGCCATGGACGGCAAGCAGTACGGCCGCCTGATTTCCCTGCTTATCCTTTCCAATATGATACTATGGATTCTGGTTATCAGCCAGAGAAGCACAGACGGGATTAAGTCAACACAGTTTGACCTCCTTGTCCGGCGGCTTGCCGTGGAACGCTTTTTTGAAAAGGATACCCTGAAAACCCTGAAGGAAATAACGGTAATAATTCCCGCGCTGAACGAGGCGGAAAATCTGGCCCATTTATTACCCAGGATGCCTGAAAATGTTATGGGGCATCTGCTCGGTGTGCTTATTGTTGACGACGGAAGTGTTGATAACACTGTGGGCGTTGTGAAAAAACACGGCTACTCAATTGTATCAAATCCCATTAACCGCGGGGGGGGTGCGGCTCTGAGGCTGGGTTACGACATCGCGATGGCTTCAGAAGTAAAACTTATTGTCACCATGGATGCAGATGGTCAACATCTTCCCGAAGAGATAGAGCGGTTGGTCACTCCAATCTTAAATGGCGACCTGGATATAGTAATCGGGTCGCGCGTATTGGGAGAGCGTGAAAAGGACAGTGTTTTCCGGTGGCTGGGTATCCATATATTCAACTTTGTTATCAATTTTCTGGCAGGAACCCGGATTACGGACTGTTCAAATGGATTCAGGGCCTTCCGAATGGATTCTCTGAAAAACGTGCTTTTAATCCAGGATCAATTTCATACCGCTGAATTAATAATAGATGCCGCAAGAAAAGGCATGCGTATCGGGGAAGCGCCGGTCACTGTTCTTCGTCGGCGCTCGGGGAAAAGCAAGAAAGGGAAAGACCTCTCTTACGGCATTAATTTTTCCAAGACAATCTTAAAGGCATGGCTTCGCAAATAATGTCCATGTAACGTTTCCATAAAAATCAAGATCTGATGTTTCTTTTTCTCAACCTTCCCGCTATATGATCTTCTCTTCGGACAAAATCAATGTATAGAAGAATCCCCGATCAGGGGTAAATTTTTCCGCATGATATAATCATTCCTATGGATTGGTACCAGGTAGATCTTAAAGAAACCTTCCGGAAACTCACCACTCCTGAACAGGGTCTCTCTGACGGGGAAATAGAGAGGCGTCTTAAGGAGTACGGGCCGAACAGGCTTGATACAGAGAAGAAAATCAGTAAACTGACAATGCTTCTCCATCAATTCCGGAGTCCCCTGATATACATACTTCTCATTGCCGCTGTTGTCACAGTCTTTCTCCGCGAATATATCGATACCGGTGTCATTATGGCTGTTGTGATTCTCAACGCAATTATCGGATATATCCAGGAGTTCAAGGCAGAGGAGAGTATAAGGGCATTAAAGAAACTCGTGGCGCCCAGGGCAAGGGTTCTGAGACAAGGAGCGGAAAAAGAGATAAACAGCGAGGAACTGGTGCCGGGCGATGTCGTGTTGCTGGCATCCGGCTCTATGGTCCCCGCTGATCTGAGGCTTTTCAGGGTTATTGAGCTCAGGGTGGATGAGGCATTGCTCACAGGGGAATCGCTGCCGGTTGAAAAAACAACGGCCGTCATAAAGGAAGACAATCTTATCCCCGGGGATCAGAAAAATATGGCCTTTATGGGGACTATCGTTGTCAGTGGAAGGGCAAAAGGCATTGTTGTTGAGACCGGGCAGAGAACCGCTCTCGGCCGGATTGCCGAGGAAGTCAGGGAAGTAAGCGAAATAAAAACCCCTCTGCAGGTAAAGTTTGAAAAATTTGCAGGGTTTATCGGCTTTTTTGTCCTGGGGTTCTCTGCCGTTATTCTCATAGCAGGCGCTGTTTCCGGCGGGAAATTATCCGAGATATTCATGGTTGCCGTGGCTACTGCGGTATCCGCAATTCCTGAAGGGCTCCCTGTAGCCGTTACAATAGGAATGGCAATCGGCGTATCAAGGATGGCAAGGCGCAATGCCATTATCAGAAAACTGCCTGCCGTGGAAACCCTTGGAAACGTAACCGTCATATGTTCCGACAAAACCGGCACACTGACGAAAAACGAAATGACTGTAAGGCTGATATATGACGGAGTCCATACGTATGAAGTCACAGGAATCGGATACGACCCGAAAGGTGAAATCCTTCATGAAAAAATTCCGGTAACAAAAGGAGAAAAAAAAGAACTGATCAGGATGTTGAGAATAGGACTTCTCTGCAATGAGTCAAATATTTATGAAGAGGATGGACAGTATAAAGTTGACGGAGACCCGACAGAGGGGGCGCTGATCGTTTCTGCAATCAAGGCCGGGCTTAATCCTGAAGAAGAAAAAGAGAATTATACGCAACTGGCTGTTATTCCCTTTGAGTCCGAACGGGGTTACATGGCTACACTCCACAGGCACAGGGGGAAAAAGATCATCTTTGTTAAGGGAGCGCCTGAAAAGCTGCTTGAAATGAGCGGCGGATTCATGCTTAAGGAAGACGCAAAGATAAAAGAGATTAATCACTTTTCCAATGAATTTGCAAAAGAAGGATTGCGGCTGATAGCCCTGGCATACAAGGACGTGTCTCATGATAAAGAAGAGCTCACTCATGATGATGTTAAAGAGGGGTTAATTTATGCAGGGCTCCAGGGCATGATGGATCCTCCGAGGGAAGAATCGCGCAGCGCTGTGGAGGGCTGCAGGAATGCCGGCATCAGGACAGTAATGGTCACAGGTGATTATGCCGTTACAGCAGCAGTGGTTTCAAAGCAGATCGGCATTGCAGGTGACAAAGCGCAGGTACTGGAAGGGAAAGACCTTGAAGCAATGGACGATGAAGAACTCTTTAATAAGGCGAAAAATGTATCTGTATATGCAAGGGTTTCCCCTCAGCACAAACTTCGGATTGTTCAGCAGCTGGCCGGTCACGGCGAAATTGTAGCAGTGACCGGCGACGGCGTAAACGACGCCCCTGCCCTCAAGGCTGCGCACATAGGCATTGCAATGGGCAGGAAGGGCACTGATGTGGCAAAAGAGTCTTCCGACATGGTAATAACTGACGATAACTTCGCAAGCATTGTAAGTGCCGTGGAAGAGGGAAGGGTTGTATACGATAATATCAGGAAGGTTACTCTCTTTCTCATATCATGCGGCTTTGGAGAGCTGCTTGCTATTGCCGTAACTATTCTGATGGGTCTTCCTATCCCTTATATTCCTGCGCAGATCCTGTGGTTGAATCTTGTCACTAACCTGGATTTTCACGTAAGTAATTAAACTAACATATAGCATCGAAAGATAGCATAATGAGGGAGTCATTTAAGAGTAATAACAAAATTCATTTTTGAGACCCATGGCAATTTGAAGGGGGTATT
>BDSY01000097.1 GCA_002897895.1 bacterium BMS3Abin06 | reverse complement strand
TGTCAATTAATTCCGGGCTCATATCTGAAAAATATCTTCTGTTCGACTTGTTGTTGAGGTTTATTTTTTATATTTACAGTAAATTTCCCGGTCTGCCTGTTTTTTATGCACTCAGCGAGAATTGCTGGCGATTCTCCTGTTATTATTGACCTAATCGTAAAAAGCGATTTCTCAACATTTTTTGCGTCTTAAAGCGGTATGAGTTTTTAACATAGAAACAAAAGACTTGCCTGTTTGTGCAAATATGCATATTTGGGGCTCTTATAAGTCTTATAAAAATTTCTTAATTGACAATAAGGGTCTTTTTTGATATATTTTCAAGTAGAGAGTAATAAATTCTCTATCATCTTATTTGTTTGATCCGGCGTAACATAAAAAGTAACCAGGTTAAGTGATATTAATAAATTTCTAAAACAAATCGCTTAATTTAATATAGACAGTAACTTTAATTAGGGGGGGGAAATGAACAAAAAAATATTAGCAGTGTTAGGAGTTGTTGTTTTTTTACTGGCAGTATCGGCAAATGGTGTATTTGCAGGTGATCTTTCAATTGTAAACTTTTACACAGTGGGTTCAGATGGGAGCACGGATATGGTTGACACCTTTGGCTGGGATGAAACCCCATGGATCTACTATGAAATCTCAGCTGGTGACCCTGGGAATAATTATACAGTGGAGGCGACCTGGACAGATCCTGACGGAAGCGCAAGTGATTCGGAAACGTCGTTTAACGCAGACAACAGCGGTCCGACACAAGTATGGCAGTCATTAGCTGAGTGGGATTCGAAAAAGTCATTGGGTGATTGGACTGTTGACGGAACATACTTCAGGAGCGATGAGCCTCAAAACGCTGTTTATGCAAGCACCAGCTTTACGGTTACACCCGAGCCGGTAAGCTCTATCCTTTTCCTCGTGGGCGGCGCAACATTGGGATTCAGACGTCTCCGGAAAAACAGAATGAGCGCATAGGGAATAAGTTATTTTTTAGTGTCTTATAGAAAAAGGCGTCCTGAAGTACAGGACGCCTTTTTTAGTTTTTTGTTGTGCCACGCGGCATTATTTCTTCGGTCAGTCATTGGAGAGGCGGCGGTTTAGGATATGGACAGCTAATGGAAGGGTAACATCATTTTACAAATTAACACGCTTGTATATTTCCATCAATCTCTGATAATGCTTTTCGGCATTTAACTCCTGCTCAACAAATGCCCTGGCATTCCGGCCCATCTCTATAACCATGTCAGGATTATTTCCCAGATATTTAATCCTGGCACTTAATTCAGATGAGTTGCCAATCTCAAAGGTCAACCCTGTTTTATTGTCTTTCACCAGTTCCGGAATGCCTCCGACCTTTGAGCCGATTACAGGCTTTCCGCAGGCAAATGTTTCCAGGATGGAAAAGGGGTAGTTCTCATACCACTCTGAAGGGACAACAACAAAACGGCTATTTTTTATATATTCAATTACTTCATCCCGGCTCTTATGTCCCAGGAATTCTATTGTCCTGTTTTTATCTTTTGAAGCGGCATATAATTCCATTTCCTCTTTTAACGGTCCGCTGCCGATAATTTTAAGCTTCCCCCCGGAATTATTAACTGCTGCATCAATAAGCGTTTTAATGCCTTTTTCTTCCGATATTCTGCCGACATACAGATAATAATCACCAAAGTCCTTTTTATTGTCCTTTAACTCAATATCGATCAAATAACCCAGACATCTCAGCTTTTCTTCTTTAAAACCATATTCAATAAATTTATTTCTTAAAAATTCACTCGGAGCGATGAAAACATCAACCAGGTCGTAGACCTTCATAATTCTGTGCACCGTGTTCTCAATTGCAGCCATTGTGCTCGCTAAAAAAGAATTCTTTTTGCATCTGATAACCGACGGCCAGAAATATCTTGTTTTTTTGCATCTCTCGCATATCCTGTCCTGGGATAAAAATAAAGTATTCGGGCAAATTATTGTATAATCGTGAAGCGTCCAGACAACAGGGATATTATGCTTTTTAAAGGGATATAATATTGAGGGGGTAATGTGGTGGTGGATATTTTGCAAATGTGCTATATCAGGCCTTTCTTCTTCAATAAGCCTTTCTATATTCCTTTTTGCTTCCAGGGAATAAATTGTCCGGTATAATACATTAATGCCTGAAGACAGGCTCTGCTTCTTTACCTCCTCGGCATAATTTATATAATTTACAAAGTATTTAGAATACTCTGATTCAAAATTCCGGGGATGATGCATTGAAAAGACAATAACCTTATGTCCCTTTTCTTCTAAAAGCTTCTTGAGGGAAAAAAGATAAGTGCAATCCCCACCCCGGTTGTAGTAGAAGTTATTAACAAGAAGAATTTTCATTTGCATAAAATTTCTATCCGAACGCTGAAAACTGTGATATTATCATGGTTTGAATAAGTAGTAAATGTCAATACATAAACTCCTTAGATTCCGGTACTAAAATTATCTGCTCGCATCTGAAAAATCTGCGTCCCGTGTAATTTGTTTCTCTCTCTTCCCTGACAGGATTTCACTGCAGCTTTCAAAGACTTCTTCGACCGGGATTTGCGTCAGGCACTCTCTTGTCTCGCAGTTTTTCAGGCTTTCCCGGCATGGAGAGCAGGGTAATTCCTTTCTTATGACGACTTGATCTCTGCCTGAATGTCCCCGCCGCCGGGGGTCGGTTGGACCCCAGATAGCAACCATCGGCACTCCTATTGCCGCTCCGATGTGCATGATACTGCTGTCATTGCATACCAGCAACTTACACCTCTCCAGGGTTGCAGCCGCAGCATGTATTGATGTCTTGCCGCTTTGAACAATAGCCCTGTCTCCTATGACTGCTTTTATCTCTTCAGCAGCCTTTCTTTCCCCCGCACTGCCCAGTATTATTATCTTTGCGCCGTATTCCCGGCATATCCTGCGTCCAAGCCCGGCATATTTGTCTGCAGGCCAGTTTCTGTTATAACCTTTCCTGTCATAAGTAACAGGATGAAAAGCAACTAAAGTATCCTTGTCAGAGATTCCATTGTCTTTTAAAAATACAGCGGCATCCTCCCTGTCAGTGTCTGAAATATAAAATTCCATCTTTTTGTCGGGGGGACTGATATGCAATCTCTCCAGCACCTTCAGATTTTGAATCATGTCATGCTCAAAAGGCATTATATTTATGGATTCTGTAAACGGCGTGCGACTCTCATTGCTGCCTGTATAGCCTATTTTTGTCTCTGCCCTGCTCAGCCGCGAAATCAATGAGGCTGTAGCGCAATTTACCGCCAGCGGCGTGATGACTATGTCGAAATTTTTTTTGAGTACAAATATACAAAGCCCGGCAAGCTGTATAATCCGCTTTAATAAACCGTGTTCACCGCTCGTTTCCGATATCACGACGTCATTAAAACAGGGTATCTTCCCGGCACAGGATGCCAGCTCCGGGGGGACAATAACAGAAATTTCACAATCTTTATAATGCTTCATGAGACCATTGAGCACAGGTGTAAACAGGATTACATCTCCAATCCCGGCTATGAATATTATTAGTATCCTCGTGTTCTTTTGTTTTTTCATACGCTTGCCTGACCTTGACTGAGTTTATCTTCCGCCTCTTTTGTCCTTGTCATTTCAGCTAACGCCATAAAAGCAAAATAATAAATCCATATCTCATGTTTTCCGAATATGTTGTCGAAGTTCAGCATAAAAGTCATTGCAAATATATAACAGAAGGAAGAAATATAATAGATGTTCCATTCATTCTTTTTAACGGAGGCTCTCGTCCATGAATAAATCGTAAAGAGCACATGAAATATCAAATACATATAAAACACCAGGCCTATAACGCCGTTTACCCAGTATGACCTTAAAAATTCGTTATGAAAATACCTTCCTTTTATAATGCTGGGATCAAAACCGTGTCCGAAAATATGCTGCATGGGAGTACTTTCCAGAATCTCATACCACCAGTCCCTCCATATAACAAGCCTGCCCATTGAATAAAAGTTAACCGTTTCAAAATCGAATCTGGAAAACAGGTCAAAGATTGATATCTCCAGTTGTTGACTTGGCGTAAGGAGCCTTTCATTCAGGCCCGGTATGGAAAATAAAAAAACAAGCAGCAGCAAAGCGACCATAATGGACCTTAATATGCCCCATTTCGCATTGGCTATTATTGTATATGATAAAAGCATGCTGAAAATGGCATTTCTCGACATGGTCATCATAAGGGCAAGGTGCGCCCCGATCAGGTAAACACCCTTCCATATTCTCCTGAAGAATTGTTTTTCTTTAAGGAACTTAAGAATTGAAATGGATGAGAACATCACCATATATACGCCGAATGTATTGGCAAGATCAAAGGTTGAGTGTATCCTTTTCCCGATAGTATGATAGTCGTACTTTTCATATATTTTCAGAACACCAAAATACTGTAATATGGCCACTATAATAGGGACAATAGAGGACAGAATAATCGCTATTAAGACAGCGTTTTTGTCTTTTTCATTCTTTATAAAGATTAACATCAAGAAATAAAAGAGGAACGGGCTTATAACATTGGTAAAGAGCCGCAGATTATCCATGGAAAAGTTAATAACCATCGTCAGAATAAAAACCAGCACATATAACAGGATCGGCAAAAAGAATTTAGCCTCGACAACCTTTTTGATATTGAAGATAATCATTGGGGCGGAAACAGTGATAATCAATATGTTCCTCAGGCCCTGAAGGTTCATCTGAAAGCTTGTGCCTTCAAAAAATGTTGTATAACGGGCAAGCTTATAATAGCCCAGCATACTGGATGAAAATAATATAAAGTAAAGGAGGAGTTTAGGCCTTAGCAGTCCGAAAACAATTACAGAACCCCCGAGAACAAAGGTGCCAAAAATTATCAAATCATAGGAAAAAAGCCCTCCCGCAATTAAAGACAATAAAAAAGCAATAACTACTGGCGGCACTACTATGGCTCGGTTATAGGAAATATTTGTATCCGTGGTTACTTGTCCCATCATCCGTCCTGAATTCCAGGCCTCATGTCCCGTTCTGCAGGTTTCGGTTATTACGATCCGGGAGACGAGGCAATTTACAGCCATTAACAGATTTTTTTAAAATACTTACAGGTCTCTTCCAGGCCGTTTACAAGTGGGAATCCGGGTTCCCAATGCAAGACATCTTTTGCCTTTGTATATCCAATTACACTTCTTCGCTGTTCACCGGACTTGGGAGGACCGTGTTTCACCTCAACAGAGGGATCTATTATTCCCCTGAGACGGTTAACAATTTGATTTATAGATGTTTCAATACCTGTGCCGATATTAAATATGTTTTCGGTCCGGTTTTCGGTCATTGCCAGGATATTGGCTTCAACCACATCCCCGACATAGACAAAATCCCTTGTCTGTTCTCCATCTCCGTTAATGACCGGCTGCTCTCCCTTTAGCATTTTCTGGATAAAGATGGCTACAACACCGGCTTCTCCAAAGGGATCCTGACGAGGCCCATAGACATTTGCGTAACGCAGCGCTGTATAGTCCAGACCGCAGACATTCTTGTAATAGTACAGATAACTCTCTCCCGCCAGCTTGGTTACGCCATAAGGACTTACCGGTCTTAACGGATGTGTCTCCGGTGCCGGGGAAACCTCCTGTTCTCCGTAAATCGCGCCCCCTGATGAGGCAAAGGTAATCTTTTTCACTTTATACCTGACACAATTCTGGAGAATATTTATTGTGCCCAGCACATTTACCGTTGCATCAAACATGGGGTCGGAAACCGAACGGCGCACATCCATCTGGGCAGCATGGTGACTGACATAATCAGGCAGCTCTTTCTGAAACACGGATTCCAGCTCCTGATCGCGTATGTCCAGCTTATAGAATTTTGCCCTTTTATTAATATGCTCCTCTTTTCCTGAAGAAAGATCATCCACCACCACCACATCATAGCCTTCATCAACTAATCTATCCACTATATGTGAACCTATAAACCCTGCTCCACCTGTCACCAATACTTTCATTTTACCTCCTCTCTCCGGACACTAACCAGCCGGGGCATCGGATCATTTAGCCCCGGTATACCCGGATAAAATGCCGGGATTGTATCCCTAAGTCAGTTTATAAATCACGTCCGGAATTTCATAGACGCGATTGTTCAGTACTACACCAAGCAAATTGGCCTTCTTCTGCGCCAGCGGAGCAATTGCATTCATAACAACCTGGCGTTTAACTCCGCCCTCATTTACGATCAAAACGGTGCCGTCGACAATAGAGGAAAGTATAACGGCATCGGTATAGTGCCTTAAATCCGCACAGGCAATAAAAGTTATTTCATATTCTTCTCCGGCTTTCCTGATCACATCGGACATCATGGAAGAGCCTACAAGAGTAAGGGGATTGAATGCCGTCTTATTCGAAGGCAATACGTACAGGTTATGGCCAATGTGCCGGACAGCATCCTTAAATGAGACCTTACCTTCGAGCACATCAACCAGGCCCGGTTTATTTGAGATGTCGAACAGACCGGATATTGAAGGCGATCTTAAATCAGCATCGATAATGAGCACCTTGTAGCCTGCCTTGCGGGATGAATAAATGCCGAGATTGGCTATAACAGCGGCATTCTCTCCCGATCCTTCAGCATCAATTATCAGAATAGATTTTAAGTTTCTATCTCTCATCAGCAGGCCTATCTGGCCGGAAAGGTCCTGGAACGACTGGACATACCTTGTGGAATCCGGATTGGCGTCATCGATCAACAGCTTATCTTTAGGTTTTCTCTTCGGGATAGATCCCAGAAACGGGACATTAAGGTATTTCTCCACATCCTGCGGCGACTTGAATGTCTGTTCCAAGCGGTCAAATCCAAAGGCAAATAAAACCCCAAGCACTCCACTCAACATGAATGAAAGAGCGAACATAAGCGGTTTATTCATTGTCGACGGACTGCGGGGCGTTATTGCCTGCTCGACTATCTTAACGCTTCCCGGGCCTATGGCCTCTAACTCGTTAGAGAGCAATTCGCCGTTAAGGCGTTTTTTCATCATTTCAATATTATCCTTCAACTGGACTGAACTGGAATGCTTTTCACCAAACCTCAGCTGGAATTCCGTCAGTTGCATCTCGAGGTCAAAGATGACATACGCACGGCTTACTGTATTTGCAATCCTGGCTGCTTCTTCAGGATCAAAGTCTTTTACTTTTATCGTAAACAAGCCTGTCTGTAGTATCATCTTTGTTTCTATGTTTTCTTTTAGATTTTTCACGGCCATGCGAAAGAGAAACTCTTTCTTTTGTTCCGGTGTCATAGCCTCAACTTTGGCTTTAAGCTTCCTGAGCCTGTAGTCTATTAAAGCTGCTTTTAATTTGGAGCTGAACTGTTTTTCGTAATCAAGCGGACGTTGATCAAGGTGGAGGGTTCTGACAGTACGCTCCATTACAGGGTTTGATAATGCAATTAAACTCTGTGCCCTGATTACTTCAGCCGGTTTTTCAGGCATTTGTTTGTAATACGGTGATTCGACCCTTTTTTTGGCTGTAACAAACATCATGGACTGAGCCGTGTAGTATGGGGTCTGAAGTTGTGAGCCAATAAAGACGGCTGTTATTATTGTTACAAACGTAGTAATAATTACTGCTTTATGCCTGAAAAGAACCCGCAGGTAATCCCGTAAGGTATTTGTCTTAGTAATAGCTGTCACCACTTCACCCTCCATTTCGAAAATTCCTTCTGGAACCGCCACCCTATCTCCCGGCTGGAGAAAAATATCTACAGTGGCAGCTCCCTTAATAGCGTTTTTAATATTTGCCCTGCCGCACGAACCATTCTTCCGGCTATCGGCAAGGCCCTTAATATTGTCGTCTTCACATCATAATTACAAAAAAGAACACAAAGAACTTCTTTATATAACACCTCCTGAATTTATTTGATGTATGATCTTTCCAGGATTTTTACTATTTCGCCCCTACTCCGAATAATACAACCGGAATAGTCTTGAAAAGAATCTTGAAATCAAGCCATAATGACCAGTTGTCAATATACTCAAGGTCAAGCCTCATCCATTCTTTGAAATCAGTAATTTTATTTCTCCCGCTTGCCTGCCAGAGGCAGGTTATACCCGGCCTCATACTAAGTCTTCTCCTCTGCCAGTTATCATAGTTTTCAACTTCCGACGTTAAAGGCGGCCTCGGGCCGACCAGACTCATATCACCTTTAAAAACATTCCATAATTGCGGCAGCTCGTCCAGGCTGAATTTCCTCAGCCACTTTCCTGTCTTTGTTATCCTGGGATCATTTGCCATTTTAAATACCGGACCACCCATCTCATTATATTTAATAAGGTCTTTAAGCCTGGATTCAGCATCAATTACCATAGTCCTGAACTTGTAAAACATAAATTTCCTGCCGTAAAGCCCGCATCTTAACTGTTTAAAAAAAACAGGCCCTTCTGATGTTGTTTTAATGAGAATAGCAATAACAGCAAACGCCGGTGCCAGCAATACAAGAGCAACACCGGACGCCGCGAAATCAAATAAACGCTTGATGAAAAGGTGCCCCAATTTTTCAGGCGTACTCTCAAAAACAAGCAAAGGGAACCCCTGGAGATCAGTCTGTTTTGCCCTTGAAAATTTAAGATCAAATAAATTAACGGCAACATGAACTTTTAAACCGGCATTTTCACAATAAAGCAATATGTCTTCAATCTTGTTAAGCCAGGAGCGCGG
This sequence comes from bacterium BMS3Abin06, assembly GCA_002897895.1. GTDB lineage: Bacteria > Nitrospirota > Thermodesulfovibrionia > UBA6902 > UBA6902 > BMS3ABIN06. The sequence goes on along the minus strand of BDSY01000097.1, from coordinate 10,630 downwards.
CACAATAAATACGACTTCATCCACTATATCCGTATGTATTATATCCGGCATATCATCTAATGTCCCTATTACTTCATGCCCGCTTATTGTTTCCCCCTTCCTGGCGGGATCCATATCTACAAGGCCGATAATCTTAATACCCCAGCCGGGGTTGCTTTCAATTAATTTTATAAACGTCTTTGTCCGTCTGCCGGTCCCGACAATTAATATTCTTCTGAAAGCGATTAATGCGCTTTTAAAACTTTTATCCCTTTTGGCGAGCTCTTTGACTGCATAAAGAAGCACAATTTTCTCAAGACTGATAAGCAATGCCGCTGAAAAGAATGTAAAGCCAATGAACAGCCTGCTGATGTCCTCCTGCATCCTGAGGATAAATACGTAACTGCCGAATAAAATAAATCCAACAATGGCAGCCTTAAATATAACGAGCAGCACATCCGGTATTCGATTGACGCCGGAAGATTTATACATGCCGAAATAAGAGAGAAGGCTGCCCCATATAAGAAGCAATACAGGTAAGAGTCCTATGTAAATTGCATAATAACTTATTGAACGAAGGTTCTCGTCCCATAAAAATGTTCCCAGATAACTGATAGGGTAAATACCCTGAATCTTATTCCGCAAAAAATATCCGACTAAAAACGAGACAGCCACCAGGCAAAGGTCAGCAACTCTCTGAACTCTGATAAATACTTTTCTCTGTTCCTTTATCATATCAAAATGACCGGGATAAGCTTAATGTTACGGCATTTCCGGTATATCCAACGCTTTCAATTGGTTGAATCCAGATTTAGCTTCTTTTGCATATGTGGTATTATCATCATCATACATTTCGGCAATTGATGTGTTAATCTTTATCTCTAACCCTTTGTATTGAATGGCAGATACTCCGGAAGCTAAAAACATTATTATTAAAAAAACCGTCCGGAAGCTTATGGATAATTTTGCGAGAGAATGTTTTAATATCACTTTTAGTTATTAGATTATAAGCTTGGTTGTATCACTTATTATATAATTCTTTAGTAAAAAAAATCTGCATAAGCCCTCTTAAATCAAATGCCTGCAACTTCCCTTAATAAAAAATAAATCGCCATTGCTTTTACTATTTCCGGCATCTCAGACTCTTTCATTTATGTAACCCTCTTTAAGAAATATACATTTCAAGGTTTGAAATGACTGATACTGTTATTTGCAGAGCAGGACATTGCAGTGAAAATGATACCCGCATCGATCTATTAAGATTGTAAATATTTATATTAACACAACACATAGAGTTTTATCCAACGATCTGGATAGTAAAATAAATGTAATTGCAAGGTTGCATTTTATATATTCTTAATGTTAATATTGGGCATCTGAAAAATGATTTTCCGGTGGTTATACCGGAGGGGTCACACCCGTTCCCATTCCGAACACGGAAGTTAAGCCCTCCCTGGCTGATGATACTTGGGCTGCGAGGCCCTGGGAAAGTAAGTAGCTGCCGGACTTAATTTATTCAAAAGAAGGCATGGTTACAGACCATGCCTTCTTTATTTGTAACTACCCGGCCAATGTCAGACACAAGCCAAAAAGAGATCAGACTCAAAACACGAATATAGAAACTCAAAACCGGCAGTTCAAACTCATCGGGGTCGATTCGTACAGGGATTCCGGGGTGACAGATAAACGACCTTTGCAAGAGGCTCATATACTCATACTCATTGAAAGTCTGCAGCCGGGTAGTTGCCTTTAATGTTGCGGGAAACTGAAGAACTATAAAAAATTTAAATTTGCAAATTTACAACTTGACATGAACTGATATCCTGGATTATCATTACGTTTATTTCTCAAAGGAGATATTATGCACGAAACTCCAGTTATTTTTCCGGTAAATTTGATTATAGCAATGGGCATTCCGCCCTTTGTTGCTTTCTCCTGGGTAGCAACCATAATTATTCTAGTTACCGCATTGCTTGCGAGAAAATCTCTTAACCTTGTCCCCAGGGGAGTACAAAATCTTGTAGAAGTCATTATCGAATTTTTTCTTAACCTTGCCGAAAGCAATATCGGCCCTGCCGGAAGACATTTTTTCCCCTTTATTGCAACGATCGGCATATATATTCTCGTCTGCAACTTCCTTGGACTGCTCCCCGGGGGATCGGCTCCTACGGATAATTTAAATACGAACGCCGCCCTTGCAATACCGGTGTTCCTTATAACCCATTACTATGGTATAAAAGCACACAAATTTGGTTATATAAAGCACTTTGTCGGCCCCATGAGGTCGCTGCCTGCACTCCCTCTAATGATTCTGATGTTCATAATTGAAGTCATAGGGCATATTGCAAGACCTTTAACATTATCCGTCAGGTTATTCGGCAATATGGTCGCTAAACACAAGATTATTTTAATTCTGGGAATACTTTCTCCTGCAATAGTTCCAACGGCCATCCTGGGCCTTGGAGTGCTTGTTTCAGTAATACAGGCATATGTCTTTGTATTGCTTACAACCTTATATCTTGCCGGTGCTGTAGAAGAAGCACATTAATAAATAGGGACAACGACCGTACCTTATTGAAAGGAGGAAAAATGAGAAAAACAGTAACCGCATTTTTACTGACGTTCGCCTTGGTATGCATGATGGCGCCTATTGCGATCGCCTCAGAAGCAGCTGCTGAAGGAGCAGCTTCCGGTGCACAGATGGGTTATTTCAGCATGGCCGCCCTGGCATGTGGAATAGCGATTGGTCTTGCTGCATTAGGGACAGGCATCGGACAGGGCATTGGACTCGCCAAGGCAGCAGAAGGTGTTGCAAGAAACCCGGGTGCTTCAGGAAAGATCACTACAACCCTGATCATCGGTCTTGCAATGATTGAGTCCCTTTGTATTTACGCCCTTGTTGTTGCATTGATTATACTCTTTGCAAAACCGTTCGGCTTCTAATTATTGTTAGTATCATAGCTGAAAAAACTCTAAAGAAAGGCAGGATATCCTCCTGCCTTTCTTTATGCATTCCCGCCACAGGTAAATATCATTTTTTTTAAAAAACTGTTAAAATTTTATGGTAGCCCGTGCTATATCGCATCTTCTGAACTGTTATTCCATTTATGACCGATCTTAAAGGAGAATATCGTGGGATTAATTAATAAACTCAAAAAAGGACTATTTAAAACAAGAAAATCTCTTGTAGAGGAGACTGAAAAACTCGCCCGCGGCAGAAAGGTAGATGAGAGTCTTCTTGAAGAATTTGAAGAACTCCTGATAATGGCCGACATTGGTCCGCAGGCGGCTGAATCGATTACCGGGGCCCTCAGGGAGAAGGTAAAACAGGACAAAATACGGAATGAGCGCGATCTGAAGAAAGCATTCAAAGAGGAGGTCCGGAAAATTCTTAAAGAGGGGCACAAGGTAATGTGTGCAGGTGAAAATCCCTATGTGATTCTCACAATCGGAGTCAACGGTGTCGGGAAAACTACGACAATAGGCAAACTCGCAAGGCATTTTACCGATCACGGGTTTACCGTAACCCTTGCTGCTGCAGATACATTCAGGGCCGCAGCCATTGAGCAGCTTGAGATATGGGCGGACAGGGCAGGCGCCCAGATTGTCAAACACAGAAGTGGTTCGGATCCTGCTGCAGTCGCCTTTGATGCTGTTGCATCCGCCAGATCCAAAAATATCGATATTGTTATAATTGATACCGCAGGAAGGCTCCACACAAAATCCAATCTCATGGAAGAGCTCAAGAAGATAAAACGTGTTATCAGCAAAGAAAAACCTTCCGCACCCCATGAAGTGCTGCTTGTAGTTGACGCTACATCAGGCCAGAATGCCATTAATCAGGCAAAAATATTCAATGATGCAGTCGGGGTAACAGGCATTGCACTTACAAAACTCGATGGGTCGGCTAAAGGCGGGATAGTTCTGGCAATAAACAAAGAGCTCGATATCCCCGTTAAATTAATAGGCGTGGGCGAGGCGGTTGAAGACCTCCAGGACTTTAATCCTGAGGAGTTTGTTGAGGCATTATTCGAATAAGCGTAAAGGCCCGGTCCAAACTTCAGTGCCTTGCAACTTGCCGGATTTATGATAAAAACAAATACAGTCATTATCATTCTCGGCCCTACCGGAGTCGGTAAAACAGTGTTTTCCATACTCCTTGCAAAAGCCCTGAACACTGAAATTATAAGCGCCGACTCGATGCAAGTCTACCGTTGTATGGACGTGGGGACGGCCAAGCCCTCTCCTGCTGAACTCCGGGCAGTTCCTCATCATTTAATAAATATATTACCTCCTGAAGAGACCTTCAGCGCCGGCCTGTTTAAGGAAAAGGCTACCGAAATCATAAAAGAATTACACAGGAAAAACAAAGTGCCCCTGGTTGCCGGAGGCACCGGTCTTTATTTAAGGTCGCTGACTATGGGACTTTTTGAAGGTCCCGGGGCAGACCGGCAGCTGCGGAAAGATTTAATGGAGGAAGAAAAGCGTCTTGGCAAAGGCCATCTCTTTAACAAACTTGAGACTCTTGATCCTGAGGCTGCCCATAAAATAGAACCGAACGATCTCAGGAGGATTGTCCGGGCCCTTGAAGTTTGCTTGAAAGAAAGAAAGGTGATATCGGAAATCCGGCGGCAGTCGACAAGGGCATCGGATTATGACTTCATTAAAATAGGGCTCACAAGAGATAGAAAAGAACTCTACAGGCTGATCGAAGAACGGGTCGACAGGATGATGAAAGACGGTCTCTTAGAGGAGACTCAGCGGCTTCTGAAAATGAAGCCGGACAGAACTGCAATGCAGGCGCTTGGCTATAAAGAGATCAGGTTATATATTGACGGCAAGGTTGACCTGGCAGAGGCTGTAAGACTTACCAAAAAACGCACAAAGATGTTTGCAAAGAGACAGTTTACGTGGTTCAAAAAAGAGACGGAGATAAATTGGGTAGATATAACGGGGGTAATGGATGCAGAAGAAATCTTTGCAAAAGTTCTGAATGATGTTAAAATCTTGAAAAAGTTTATTTGCCAAGGAGATGACCTATGAATAATAAAGACCGTAAGCTTCAGGACCTTTTCCTGAATTACATAAGAAAGGAAAAGATTCCGGTTACGATTTACCTGGTGAATGGCGCCCGATTGAAGGGCACTATAAAAGGCTTTGACAATTTTGTTGTTCTTTTAAAGCAGAGCGCCCAACAGCTTATATATAAACATGCCATATCTACTATCTCTCCTGAAAAGGAAGTTAATATAAAATTAGAAAGTGAAAAGGAGAGTCAATAGGCTTATGGAATCTGCTCCGAAAAATCCGGTTATTACAGTTGATGCGATCATTGAAATAGACGGGGGGATAGTACTCATTAAGAGAAAGAATCCACCTCCCGGCTGGGCAATTCCGGGAGGTTTTGTCGATTATGGCGAAACCCTTGAAGAAGCTGTCTGCCGCGAAATGAAAGAAGAGACGGGGCTTGATATCAATCTTGTAAGACAGTTCCATACTTATTCCGATCCCGGGAGGGACCCGAGGCACCATACAGTATCCACCGTATTTATAGCCACTGCATCAGGCAGACCGATAGCGGGCGATGATGCAAAAGAAGCGAAAATTTTCACCAGAGACACCCTGCCTGAAGACATCGCCTTTGACCACAGGAAAATTCTTGAGGATTACTTTAATAAAAAGTATTAAATATTCCCTCGAACACGATTTCTTCTTCTGTCATGCTTAACATTGCCCTATTCATAACACAGGACACAGGTTAAAGTGGAAAGTTCAATTGGTTTCGTTTTTTTTAACTTTTTGAGCCGGTTATCTCTCACTTTGACATAGCCCTGCCGAAGGCATATTCAGTTAAAATAATTACAGATTAATCCTTAATTAGCCGAATAAAAGAAATCATATAAACAGGGATGAAGAACAGATGGCCTGTTTGTGTTTTTAATTAAGAAACAATACCAGGAGGAGCCCTTGAAATCAGATAAAAAAAGAATCCTCTTCGTTGATGATGAGCCCAATGTACTGGAAGGGCTGCAGCGAATCCTTCGCCATCATAGCGATGTGTGGGATATGAAGTTTGCACAGAGTGTAGATGAAGCGATCGGGATTTTAAATGAAAATGATATTCAGGCTATTGTCTCGGATATTACTATGCCGGGCAAGGACGGCTTTGAACTCATCAGCACTATCCGGAACACGGAGCACACGCGGGATATCCCCGTGGTTATACTGACAGGGCTTAACGAACGCGGCATCAAAAAGCAAGCCCTTGAAATGGGGGCCACCGACCTTCTTAACAAGCCCGCCGACTCTGATGAACTTGTTGCGCGCATCAACAACATGCTGCAGTTGAAATCATACCAGGACGAGATAAAGGCATATAACGAATTTCTCGAGGAAAAGGTAAAAGAGCGGACAGCCGAGCTCGATGCGGCCCGTATTGACCTTATCTGGCGTCTGGGTAAAGCGGCTGAATACAGGGACACGGATACCGGCAATCATGTTGTGAGGGTAGGATACTACAGCAATGTTCTTGCTGAAAAGCTCGGTATGAACGCAGAATTTTCCGAGATGATATTCCTTACCGCCCCCCTCCATGATATTGGAAAGATCGGCATTCCTGACAACATCCTTCTGAAATCAGGGCGATTGAGTACGGAAGAGTCGCAGGTTATGAAACGGCATTGCGAAATAGGATTCGAAATTCTGCAACGGAACAGTTCTCATTTAAGAGCGTTCGGAACTATAGGAGGCTTACTGCAGCATTTCAAGAAGTCTATAAAAAGTGATGACAATCCCTTTCTTAAAATGGCATCCACCATCAGTTTTACTCACCATGAATGGTGGGACGGGAGAGGGTATCCACACGGGTTAACAGGGAGGGAGATACCGGTTGAGTCCCGAATTGTTGCCATATCTGATGTATACGACGCCCTCTTTTCCAAACGCCCGTATAAGCCTGAGCTTTCCGAGGACAATGTCATATCTATCATGCGGGAAGAAAACGGCAGGCATTTTGACCCGGAGGTCTTTGCTGTCTTTGAAATGACCAGGGATATTTTCCGTGATATTCGCATCCGGTTTGGAAATGAGGAAGAAATTGGCAAGCGATAAAAATATTATCCGCGTGTATATGCAAAATTTAACCGGAAGGTGGATGTGCTGTATTGGAAAAAACCATGCCGCAGCATTTTTTATAATCCTCTCAGGTCTTCTTCTGTCTCCCGTACCTGCCCAGCCGGCTCAGTCCCTTATTGCGGCAAAGGTTAAACAGCCCCCGGTTATTGACGGAACAGATGCAGATCCTGCCTGGGCCGGTGCCCAAAAGATTATCACTCATGATAAAGCAGCTGATATCGATATAACCCTGAAAGCAGTCTATACCGACAAGGAGATTTTTTTCCTGGTTATCTTTCCTGACCCGGATGAGTCCAGATCCCATAAGAGCTGGGTTTGGGATAAAGGCAGGGATATCTACAAAATAGGAAAAGACAGAGAAGATGTCTTTGTTTTTAAGTGGAATATGGGGACGAAATCTGTTGACTTAAGCATCTATGGTGCTGATCCTTATAAAGCAGATGTCTGGTTCTGGAAGGCCTGCAGAACAGACCCTGCCGGCTATGCGGATGACAAGATTCAGACCTTGGCCCCCACATATATGAAAAACTCTGTCAGGTTGACCGCTAAATCAGGAAGGACCATGTATTTACTCCGTAAAGGAGATTTGGGGGTTGGCGCTTATGCAACGAAACTTCAGGTGGAATATGCAGGTAATATGCTGCCCCGATTTACTAATCACACGCCCTCAGGCAGCCGCGCGGATGTCAAGGCCAAAGGGGTCTGGAAGGGCGGGAAATGGACAATAGAGTTTGGACGGGCACTTAATACCGGTAATAATGATGACATCCGCTTTGATTTAAAAAAGAGCTGCCGGTTTGGAGTATCACGCTATGAGATAGCAGGCAGAAAACGCGACTCAAAATTAACTCAACCGCTTTATGGCAGCGGTGATATCAGTGAGGTTATAACCTTAATTTTTGGCGTTCGGTAGATTTTGGTGGCATGAATATGAAAAAAAAATTGCCCATATTCATGATGTTCGGCTTAATAATTTCTCTTCTCGGAAGCGGTATAAGCTATATTAACCTCAGAAAAACTGCTTTTGCAAATGAGAGCTTTCCCAAGGGAGTTAAGGCACAGGAGGAGACTGCTCAAGCCCGTATAAAAAGATTCAAAAAAGGTGATAAGTTTGTTATTGCCCTCATCCCGGAGAGGAATGTTTTTGAACAAAGAAGGCGCTATAAACACATTACTGCTTATCTTTCACAGAAGCTGAATCTGGATGTCCGCGCAGAAATTCTGTCCAGTTATGGCGAGATATGCGATGCTTTTTTAGAGGGTAAGGCAGATGCAGGTTTCTTTGGCAGTTTCAGTTATGTCTTAACCCGCGCTAAAGCCGGTATAGAGCCTATTGCGAGGCCGGTCTGGCCGAATGGCAGTTCTACCTATAGCGGTTATATATTTGTACGTAAGGACAGCGGCATCAAGACAGTCGAAGACATGAAGGGGATGAGCCTGGTTTTAGTCCATAAAGCCACTACCGCCGGCTACATCTTTCAATTGGCCTATTTTAAAAAGTTCGGTATTAATAATATAGAGAAATATTTTTCTAAAATATATTTTGCCGGTAGCCACGATACTTCTGCCTGGGCAGTATATACGGGAGAAGCAGATGTCGGCGGCGGTAAAAATCATATCTTTAATGCCTTAAGCAGGGAAAATCCGGATTTCAAAGAGCAAATGCTTATCCTGGCCACATCACCGGAGGTCCCGTCAAATGGACTGGCGGTCAGTAAATATTTAGACCCTGTTTTTACAAACCGTCTGGAGGATTTATTATTAAACCTCGATAAAACCGGGGAAGGCAGGCTGGTGCTCGAGAGATTTGGAGCTGTAAAATTTATAGAGACTGAAGATGAAGATTATTCTTCACTTCATCAGATGATTGAAGGACTCGGTATAGATTTAGACACCTATCCGTATAAGGACTGAAAGACAAGGGGCTTTGGTGATTATTTCGTTTCGCACGGTTCGCAATCTGGGATTGGGAATCATGTTATTAATAGTTGTGATGGTAAGCCTTTTATCTTACAGGGTTATGTCCGGTAGCGCGCAAAAGCTTGATATTGTAACCATTGAAGAAGCAAAATTAAAAAACTGGTACTCTTTAAGCAATATAATCCACTATAGCAAAGACGGTTTTTATGATTACCGCCTGGGCAAGATAAAGCTTGTTGCGCCGGTAACCCTGCTTATTAACAAGGCACTTAAGGAGGCTGAGGAGGTAAAGAAGTTAACTGCTAATGATGAAGAATTAAACCAGATAGATTACCTGGTGAAGGAGCTCAAGACCTTCAGACAGGCTGTATTCGGATACGGATTGGAGATAAAGGAAGGATACAGAGGCGGTACATCGGCAAAGGAGATGGAAGAGATAGCGCTGAAGGCAGCGGAGCATATTGAGCAAATAAGCATAGCAGCAGTAGATGATATAAGCAACAAAATTGACGAGAACAACAGAAGCATTCTCGAGGCAACAAGAATTTCCCGGAAAATATTAAGTATAGTTTTAATTGTTTCCATATTCTTTACCGCTCTGGTTGCTCTTTTTATGAGCAGGGCGCTGGCCAAGCCTATCCATGAATTAGTAGAGGCGACAAAGCAGATTGCCAAAGGCGACCCGGCTCAACCAATTGAAATTAAATCCAGAGATGAAATCGGCATCCTTGCTGCTTCCTTTAATAAAATGACAGGGGATTTGCGGAAGGCAACCATTTCACGCGAAAAATTTCAAAAACAAATTCAATCACAAAAAGAATTTCTTAGTCATGTTGTTGAGTCTATCCCTTATCCCTTTTATGTAATTGATGCATATGATTACTCCATTAAATTCGCAAATTCAGCCCTTTCTTCAGACGGTACCTGGAAAAACTCAACCTGCTATGCTATTACCCATCACATGGATAAACCATGTGAAAGTGAGGAGCACGGCTGCCCGCTTAAAAAAGTCAAGCAGACAAAAAAACCGGTTGTTACAGAGCATGTCCATTACAGTAAAGACGGCGGTATGAGATATTACGAAGTTCATGGATATCCAATTTTTGATAATAACGGCAATGTTATACAGATGATAGAATATTCCATGGACATTACAGGACGCAAGCAGGCGGAAGAAGCAAAGACCAGACTCAAACAGCAACTCTTTCATGCCCAGAAAATGGAGGCCATGGGCACATTGGCCTCCGGTGTTGCTCATGAGATAAATACGCCGATACAGTTTGTCTGGGACAACACCCGTTTTCTTGAAGATGCTTTTTCCGGCATCATGCAGATTATTGAAAAATCCCGTGCCTTTCGTCAGGGAGTTGAAAAAGGTGAGGAAACAGGAAGACTCTCGGGGGAGTTAGCGGAAGCAGAGGAAAAGGCCGACCTTGACTACCTGATTGAGGAGATCCCGAAGTCAATAAGCAGCAATTCTCGGTAAACTTATTTTATTCTGAAAAACAATGAGTTTAAGGAATAAGTAAAAAAACTTTTCGCACAATTTCCATTTTTTCAGGCATGATCGATTTTTCAAGCAAAAGGATCTAATTCC
>BDSY01000096.1 GCA_002897895.1 bacterium BMS3Abin06 | reverse complement strand
TTAATACCACTTATTAATTTTTTTCTTTTGATAGCCATAAATAATGAATGTAAAAATACGTTGTATTTACAGTACATATAAAGACTACACAGTTATCATAATATACATGTAACATTATTGCAACTATTTTTAATTTAGATAATCTAAAAACACAAAAGAATTGTTCATCCGGGTAGGTTTCTTAACAGAAGCCTTATAATTCGGGGGGTATTAAGATTCGCCAACTTCGATAATTAATGAATTTTATGATAAATTGTTAGGTGAATTATTTATGTGAAAATCCAGGCTAATGAACTACCCCGCAGCAAAGCTGCGAGGTATCAAAACACCGATGACGTCATACCCGTGAAAACGGGTATCCAGAAAGCAAACGACCTGGATTCCAGATCGGGGTCGGGAATGACAGACAAAGGAATAGGGGATTAAATTTTACGAATAATATCAGGCAATTGTATATCCTGAATAATGTGTGCAAACCTGTCTTCAACTATTTTTAATATTCCACCCTCCCCTTGACGTCCCCACCGATTTCTATGTAGAATTTAATTCATGGCAAAAACCGGTTTTTATCAATAATGGCAGAGAAAAGACAGAGCTTCTGGAGTTCAGTTCCCGGAATCCTGACCGGCATAGCAGCGATCATCACGGCGCTGACAGGATTTTACATTGCAGCAGGAAGCAGGACTGTCGACCCGCCTGAACATCAAAATACTCCAGCACGTATGAGTGAAGAAATTGTGGGAATAGAGCCGATTACTTCTGAAAACTTACCCTCTGTATCCACGCCGCAGAATAAGTCTCTGAAGCCGCTGGTTGATTGCACTCATAAAGCATTTCATTCTCCAAATACCATTGACAGCCTAATGAGCTGGTCAGATTACTACCATAAACAGATTGAGGCAGCCGGAGGAGTTCGTGAGCGGGCATTCGATGCCTGCACCAAGGCGATCACGTACCGGGCGCAGGCTCACTGCAGGGCCACGGAAAATCTCGATATTCGACAGGCACTCTTCGAAACGCTCGCACTGTGTCGGGAAGCCGGTATAACCCTTGATAATGTTATGAGTGGGAAAATATAGGGTCTTGCATAAAGCGACCGGGGAAATCCGGGTTTATCAAGTTCAGGCATGTCTTTTGAATCTCGATGCCTTCATCCTTGCCTTTCGCGCTTCGATTCGTTTCCGTTTTTCCTTGACAGAAGGTTTTTCATAAAATCTTCTCTTTTTTAATTCCTTGAAAACACCTTCCTTGCTAAGTTTGATTTTCAAATCTTTAATCGCTTTTTCTATATTACTCCCGCGGACTTTTATTTCCATCATAGTTTATATTCTCCCCTTTCAATGTCATTAGCTCAGGATAATCTCCGCCTTCTCCAGCACCTCACCACAGCAAAAAAGCATCGCCGTCTTTAAAAGCAGTGAAGCTTTGCAACTTTTAATGTAGTTTTACTTTAACACAAGTTACACAAGATAAATATTGAATGAAAAATCGTGAGGGGATATGCTGTCCCTTAAAGAATAAAATGGCTCATGTAATCAGGCGAAACTCTATATTCCTTTTCTGCCGGGACTTAACCCGATAAATACAATTTGTGAAAGCAGAATAGTTAAGAGAGGTCGCTTCATAAGCACTCTTCTTTGAGCTTCCGGAAAGATTGCTGCCATGACTCTGAAAGGGCGGGAACATCAAGCACCTTTTTTATACTCTCACAATTTCTTTTGTCATGATGGAAGGTATGGCCGGCAAAAGAAACGCTTATCTTCCGGGGATCTCTCTCCTGTAATACCAGTCTGTCACCCTTCCGTACAACACCTTCTTCAAGCACCCTGAAATAAAAACCGGTGCGATCTGAAGCTGCTACAAGTTTCACCATATCGTTTCTGCCGTACCGTGCCGCAAGTGTTCTGCAGGGCTGGCGCGGCTGGCTGACCTGTACAACAGCTGTCCCCAGTTGAAAGATGTCACCTATACAGACATCATCTTCATGCAGGTTTGAGACAGAGAGATTCTCCCCGAATGCAGCAGGCGGCAGCTTTATTCCGAGGATATCCTCCCAGTAAGGATAATAATCCAGGCTGTATACACAAACTGCCTTGTCCTCTCCTCCATGATGCTTCAAATCAGCGACACCATTGCCTTCAAATCCTGTTTTTTCAAGTTTTAAAGGCCTGGACACGGGACTCTTGCAAATGCCCGTTGTGATTTCTTTACCGTAGAATATCTCTTTCTTTGGGAGTCCGATATTAAGTGATTCTACTATTATCTCTTTCATGATTGTCCTTAAGTGCGGATCAAAGCCAGAATTCAGGGTACCTCCGACTTCCCGGTATATTATTTACTAATAACGCAACCACGAGCATAATTATTGCACCAAGACCTGCCGGAATAATCGCATATAAGTAACCCAGGTCATGTATTTTATCACCTCCGGTGACAGGGATCAAGTCACCCGCCATAATTGCAGCAATTCTCGCTGAGTGCATAAAAAACAGGCAGACCGGGAAATTTACTGTAAATATAAAAAATAAACCTCAACAACAAGTCGAACAGAAGATATTTTTCAGATATGAGCCCGGAATTAATTGACA
>BDSY01000095.1 GCA_002897895.1 bacterium BMS3Abin06 | reverse complement strand
TACTTCAAAAATACTTCTACTGTCCTTGCCTTTAAAGCATCTCCGGCTTTACAGGCTATAAATATGCTTCTACTCTTCTGTGACAGTTCTTCTTAACATTGTAAAGTTATTTTTTCGCGGACCCTTATGTTCAGGAGACAGACCTGGCTCAGGAAATCCATAGTCATGCAGCCGGAACAGACTGTCAAAGAATTTTTTGTGATAATATCGGGCCGGGTAAAAGTCACTCGAATCAATCCTGATACGGGCAAGGAATTTATTCTTTTTCTCTTAGGGCCGGGGGACGGCTTTGATATAATCCCCCTTCTTAACGGCAAAGAGCACAATGTATCATTTGTGGCCATGGATGACCTTGAGGTCTTATCAGCTTCTTTTAATACTGTACACGACTGGATAAAAAAACACCCTGAATTCAACAGGGCCTTCCTGCCTTATCTCGGCAAACATATCCGCCTGATCTCCAATCTTGCATTTGACCTTGCGCTCCATGATACAGGCACCCGTCTGATGAAACTTTTCCTCCAGCATACAGTCCAGAGCAATCCCCGCCCTCGGTTAAATCTCATAAATGATCTTTCCAATGAAGAATTAGCCGGCATGATAGGGTCTGTCCGGGTAGTTGTAAGCAGGTATCTGCAGAAGCTGAAAAAGGAAGGCATTGTCATTGCCCGCAGGGGCAAACTGGAAGTTAAAGACCTGCATGCACTTGTGAAAAAAATTGAACACCATGTGAAGTTAAATGCAAAGCATTCCGGTTAGGCGTTGAACTGTTTCTTATGATCTTCCACTATTAACTTATCAAAGACATTATTTCTCCTTTCCTGTCCCGGCTAAAGATTTCATATGCATTAAAAGGACAGGTATCCAATGAGCAATTTCCCGATAAGTTTTCGCATACTGTAACTTAAGTAGCAGAAGTGAAACAGCATAAGGGTTATATTTTATCTGTCTTCCGGGACACTAAGATTAAATTCATTTAAAAAAGGAGGGGGATTATGTCTGAAAAACAGAATTCAGTAGTCTCGATTTTCAACACCCACACAGAGGCGGAAGATGCGGTCAGGGAGTTGCAAAAATCCGGATTTGACATGCAGAAATTATCCATTGTGGGCAAGGATTATCACACTGAGGAACATGTAGTTGGTTACTACAATACCGGAAATCGTGTTAAATACTGGGGCAAGCTTGGGGCATTCTGGGGAGGATTGTGGGGGTTCATTTTTGGTTCTGCATTTTTTATTATCCCCGGCATAGGGCCTATTGTCGTCGGAGGTCCTCTGGTGACATGGATTATCGGGGCCCTCGAAGGGGCGGCAGTTGTAGGTGGAGTAAGCGCCATTGGCGCAGCGCTTTTCAGCATAGGTATACCAAAAGACAGCGTCCTGAAATATGAGACATCTCTGAAGTCGAATAAATTCCTACTGGTTGCCCACGGAACTGCTGAGGAGGTTGAACATGCCCGCAAGATACTGGAGACAACGCAAGCCACTGAGACCTCGGTTCATAACGGTTAAGAATAATATCGTTAATCAGAGTCTGTGTATAAACTCAACAATAGAGCCGTCATTCCCGCGATCTGTTGGGCGGGAATCCAGTCTTTTCAGTAAGTTCCAGATACCCGATTAAAGACTTCGGGCATGACAAAAATAAAAAATGGCAATTTATACACAGACTCTAATCAGACTATGAGGATTAACCATGCATTATGTAGCCAGAGAACTTCCCTTGCTGTATGCGGAAAAACATGCAGCTGAAACAAGATTGAGGAAGATCGAGGAGCTTATTGCCAAGACACGCATTCTGATAGATGATCTAAATGAAGACCTCTGCCGGGAGCTGTCCGGTGGCAGTTCTTTAGCTGCTGCGGGTAAGGCAATAGTGGAGGAATTCGGACGGCGGTTGAATGCTGTTTATAGTGAAGGAAGAAAAAAAATCAGGGAGTTTCTGGAATTACATTATAGAATTAACAAGGCATCATCCAGAGGTTTATTCTCCCTCCTTGAAGAAGCAGGGATACTCCGTTACCAGGTTGATCTTTCCGATGATGACAAAGGCACGCCCCTGGTATATTATGCGCCGGGGGAGTTTTCCTATGTGACCGATCCCGGAGTCATTTATCACCTGGAAGGCTGGTGGGAAATAAGTACATGACTTTATATCTTCGAGGGTCAATAGCGGACATGCTGCTGTCTTACATCCGGGAGTGTCGTCCGACGGCACCATTGTCTCTCTATTGAGTTTGATTTTTCTCTTATGCCTGTGGGTATCGCCAAAGAGGCGTCGTTGTAAATGTGTGGAATAAATCTGTTCTCCCACAGTACGTTATTGCCTATGACGATGCCCAGGTCATCTCAATGCCGGCTATTTTCTCAAACAGTCTTATACTGCCGCCAAAAAGCCTTTTGATACAGCCCTCTTCAAGGCCTGCATCTTTGCATGCCATCAGATGCATTTCATCACAATTATATTTGTCGTAGTATTTCCTTGCCGCCTCTATTATTTTCCAATGGTCTTCGGTTAAGGTCATCCCCTCTTTTTTAGCAATGTACTCTGATACCTCTTTTGACCATTTTCCGGGGTCTTTAAGATAACCGCTTTCATCAAGTTCAAACTCGATACCTTTAAATTCTACTGTCGGCATTTTTCCCTCCTTTTAAAAGTATTAATAGTGATGATTGAATTTATTATAATTATCTTATTCTGCAAACAACTTGTCAATAGGTGCCGGGGCCGGGCTACTCTATTATCCAGACAGCCATACCTTTGGCATGTCTGACCACTTTTTCAGTCACAGCGCCGATCAGGAAATAGCCTATCCGGGACGTCCCGCGTTTTCCCAGCACTACTGTGTCGTAATCCCCCCGTTCACATTCTTTTAAAATTACATGTGCAACGTCGAATCCGGGAAGCGGCGCGAAATGTTTGCGTTGAATCTGTTCTTCGCGGAAGCCTGCCTGTTTCAATATATCAATCACGGGTTCAAGACATTTACATTCGATTTCATGCTCTGCTTCTTCCCATGCCCCTTTCTTATGCTTATTCTCCTCTTCTCCCTCCAATGTGCCGGCCTCCAGCAGGTCAGGAGGAACAGTTGTGAGCACATGAAATAAGGTCACGGAAACATTATGATTATTTCCAAGCAGATTGGCAACATAACGCGCTGCTTTTATTGATGCCCCGGAACTGTCGATAGCCAGTAAAATTTTTGATTTCATTGCAATCTCCTTTCTTTTTACGTCTAATAATTTGGTAGCTATTATCAAGAGTTAATAATAACATTTCTCTTTGTAAAATCCCCCCTGCCCTTTTTTTTAAAAATCGTGTAACTACTCAGCCACAAAGCGGCAAAGGCACGTAGGCACAAATGGTTACAGAAATACAAGAAAAGTTTTTCATCCTTTTTTTCACTTTGTGCCTGCCTGAATAGTGACAAATCGTGTAGCTTAAGTAGCAGAAGTGGAGAGACATAGTGTGTTATATTTAGAAATTGCTCAGTGCAGGGATAAATAATGCATATGTTTCAATCCAAAACAGATGAAAAGCTCGGACTTAAGGAACTCGTTGCAATGGGTGTGGGCGGGATGGTGGGCGGCGGTATTTTCTCAGTGCTCGGTCTTGCCGTGGGTGTGGCAGGCCATGCAGCTCCAATAGCTTTCTTATTCGGAGCAATAATTGCCCTGTTGACCGGCTTTTCCTATGCCAGACTCGGTCTCGTATTTCACTCTGACGGCGGAAGCTTTACATATCTTGAGCGTGCGTTCAGACACAGGAATATAGCAGGAATCGGCGGCTGGCTGCTTGTTGCGGGATATATCGGGACAATGGCTCTCTATTCCTATACATTCGGCGTTTACGGAACAGCGATGTTTGGTGAAAATGCTCATGCTGATGCCATGCACCACTTTCTCCAGTCAATGATTCTTCTCGTCTTTATGGGAATAAACCTTTACGGTATAAAAGCTGCCGGAAAGAGTGAGGACATTATTGTTATGGTTAAGGTGCTGATCCTCTCACTCTTTGCCATAATCGGCTTTCTTTATATTAAAACAGAGCGTCTTCTTCCGCTCTTTAACCACGGAGGGGCAGGCGTTTTAACCGGAGCAGCCCTCATCTTTGTTGCTTATGAGGGTTTTGAACTCATACCGAATGCAGTCAGGGAGATGAAAAATCCGGACAGGGACCTTCCAAGGGCTATTTTTATTTCCATTGTAATTACTTTAACCATATATATCCTTGTTGCGCTGGTGGCTGCAGGCAACCTGTCTCCTTCGGATATAACCCGTTATAAGGAGTATGCCCTGGCTGTTGCGGCTAAACCTTTTCTGGGCCGGGCAGGTTTCATGCTGATCGGTCTGGCTGCCCTTTTATCTACTGCTTCAGCCATAAATGCTACATTATTCGGGACCGCCCGCCTTGCCATGGTGATGGCTAAAGACAAAGACCTTCCGCAGGTTTTTGCGCATAAAGAACGCCTCAGGGATATTCCCTGGGTGAGCCTGGTGTTCATTACCGCTGTTACCATTCTTTTCGTAAATACCAGTGATCTGACTATTATCTCGGCTTTTGCCAGCTCCACTTTCCTGTTGATCTTTGCGTCAATCAACCTCTCGGCCTTCAGGCTCAGGCGAAGAATCGGTATCGGAGCGAAAATGCCGTTGACAGGGTTTGCATTAACTACGGCTTCCTGGATGGTGTTGATTGTATATCTCTGGCAAACAAGCCGGCGAAGTCTGTTCTGGATTTGTATCTTCTACCTGGGGGTCATTACCACTGAACTCCTGTTCAGTGAAAGAAAGGTGTTGTTCAGGAAAAAAAGAAGCTAATGGAATGGAAGAAATTATCATGCAAAAAGCCACGGATGATTATAAAAATATTTCAGTCGAGGAAACATTAAAAAAACTGCACACCGACAGGGACAGAGGCTTGTCCGAAGAAGAGGCGCAAAAGAGGCTTGCCGGGTATGGATACAACGAGATCGAAGAAAAGGGAGAACCGCTCTGGCACCGTATCTTTCGCCGTTTCTGGGGTCCTATCCCATGGATGATTGAGATAGCGGCTGTCCTGTCTGCTATCGTGCAGAAGTGGGAAGATTTCATTATTATCACCATCATGTTGCTGGTAAATGCCTTTTTGGATTTCTTTCAGGAGCACCGCGCCTTAAACGCACTGAAGGCCCTGAAGCAGCGGCTGGCCAACGAGGTTTTGGTCCGGCGTGATGAAGCCTTTAAAATAATACCGGTGCGCGAGCTTGTGCCCGGAGACATCATCAGTCTCAAGATCGGAAATATAGTGCCGGCTGACGTGCAGTTGCTGGAGGGTGATTACCTGCTTGTCGACCAGGCTGCGCTGACCGGCGAGTCCCTGCCGGTAAGCAAGAAGATCAACGAGGTGGCTTACGCCAACACTATTGTAAAGCAGGGGGAAATGCGTGCGGTGGTTGTGAACACAGGGAAAAACACCAACTTTCACACAGTGGTGGCCCTGGTAGCGAAGGCACAGATGGAGGAGCGCAGCCACTTCCAGAAGATGGTGATACAGATCGGCAATTTCCTGATCCTGATCACAGTCGCACTTGTATTCTTAATCGTGATGGTGGCCCTGTTCCGGCACGAGAATTTTCTGGAGATAGCCCGCTTTGCCCTGGTGCTCGCTGTTGCCGCCATCCCCGTAGCCCTGCCGGCCGTGCTCTCTGTGACCATGGCCGTGGGCGCCCTGAAACTGGCGCGGCGACGGGCCATTGTCAGCCGTCTGACAGCCATTGAAGAACTGGCAGGCGTGGATATTTTCTGTTCTGACAAGACCGGGACCCTTACCAAAAATGAGATGCGTGTCGCTGACCCGGTAGCGCTGGATAACTACAACCAGAGAGAATTGTTTCTCGTTGCCGCCCTTGCCTCACGCCTGGAAAACCAGGACCCGATTGAACTGCCCATTTTCCATTATATAGACGAGCATATCCCTGACCTTCAATGGCAATCCTACGACCAGACCCACTTTACCCCCTTCGACCCGATACGAAAGCGCACCGAGGCGGACATTGAAAAGGGAGGGGAGCGCTTCCTGGCAGTGAAGGGAGCGGCCCAGGTACTGCTGGATATGGCTGAGCTGCCGGATAACGAGACACAGGATATCACCCGGATGGTGGATCTGCTGGCGGCCAGGGGCTATCGCACAATTGCAGTAGGACGCAAGCAGGGTAATAACCCCCTGCAAATAATCGGACTGATTCCTTTGTTTGATCCCCCTCGTGAGGACTCGCGGGCAGTGATCGATGATATGCGTAAATACGGAGTACAGGTAAAGATGATCACCGGGGACAACATGGCCATTGCCCGTGAGATCGGCAGCATGCTTGGACTGAAGCAGCGAATCATTCGCTCCGGTCAGATCTCCGGCAGCGCAGGGAATGAACTGATGGCCCTGGTCTCAGCGCTGACCGCTGCCATTTATCACAGGCTCAGGGCGGATGTCTCCCGGAAGGATGCAGAGCGTTTCGCTGCCGGGGTTATAGACGAGGTAAGGGAGATGTTCGACACCAGCCTTCTCGACCGGGAATTTGTCCATACCCATGAATCGGCCATTATTGAGATGATAGAATCAGTGGACATCTTTGCAGAGGTAGTACCGGAGGACAAATACCGTATCGTCGGCACCCTGCAAAAGGGTAACCACATCGTGGCCATGACCGGTGACGGCGTTAATGATGCGCCTGCACTGAAGAAAGCCGACTGCGGCATCGCAGTGTCAAACGCCACCGACGCTGCGCGGGCAGCAGCCGATATTATCCTCACAGCGCCCGGTCTCGGGGTCATCAATGAAGCGGTGAAGCAGGCGCGCATCACCTTTGAGCGCATGAAAAGCTATGCCACCTTTCGCATTGCAGAGACCATCAGGATAATCCTGTTCATGACACTGAGCATTGTGGTATTCAATTTTTATCCCATCACAGCGCTCATGATCATCATCCTGGCGCTGCTCAACGACATCCCCATTCTGGCCATTGCCTATGACAATACGCGTATAGACCGGAACCCGGTGCGATGGAACATGCCGGAGATGCTTACCGTTGCCGGCGTACTGGGTGTGGCAGGGGTTATCTCGTCATTTCTGTTGTTTTTCATTCTCAAGGAATACGGTTTCTCTGAAGCAATGATCCAGTCCTTCATGTTCGCCAAGCTCGTGGTCGCGGGTCACGGCACCATCTACAACACCCGCATCGAAGACTGGTTCTGGAAAAAGCCCTATCCCTCATGGTTGTTGTTTGTCGCTACTTTTTCAACCCGCGTAATCGGCACACTGATCGCCGTATACGGATTCATGATCACCCCGATAGGCTGGGAATACGCCCTCTGGATGTGGGCCTATGCAATGGTCTGGTTCGTATTTAACGACTTTGTCAAAGTGGGGGTTTATAAGCTGCTGCGGAGCAGGGGATTGCTGTCAGCCATGAAGCATTCAGCAGAGGCAAGCGCCTGATTCATTCGACTCGCTCTTGCAGTGCGAGCCGGACGCAGCTATAAATAAAAATGGTGGTCCTTATTGGAAAAAGTTCGAACCTGTTTTGAGAAATCCTATCATAAAGAATAAATGTTTATCAAGATTGCTTTAATCCTGAACGTCCACACTTAAAACAACAATCAACGACCCCACCCTCCCGCAGTCTTCGGTGCTCAGACTCCAGCCAGCCTATCGGCTGTCTTCCGTTCCCTGCGCTACGAGCCTGCTTCCCTTAGCGGTCTGCCCTGCCTGCCAAGATTATTACAACTGAATTAAGGTGCAGGCAAGGCAGTTATGCGTCCTCCCTGCCCCGTACCAGATAAATTGTGGTATACGGGGGACCGAGCAAAAATTCTTTATTCTTCTTTTAATATGGGCGGCAGGAATATTTTTTATCCTCATCCCAGACATATTCTTATTTGCTCAATTTTAAACCCATCTTTGTAAACTGCTTCTTATCAAAGGTATAACAGATATTCATCATAAACCACCTCTGCAATGGGTTCCTTTTAATACAGGGAAGCATCCTGTCTCATGCGACTCACCATGTTATCTCCCTTACTCACCAAGCCCTTTTATTGAGAAGTCTGTTATATGCTCCACGATATCTTTAAGGAACTCCCTGTCGTATTTTCTCCCGCCAATCTTCTTGATAATTTCCCTTGCACGACAGAAGTGAATCAACTGTCCATTAATACTACTTATACACAATGTTATCTTCTCATCAGGAATTCGTGGTTGTGCCCTCTGTATGGCATCAGTAAGTACCTTATGCACTGGAGTTATCAGCTCTTTTATCAAAACGTCTTTGGCTATGGCATTATGCGACATCTCCCGGGAGATGAGTTGAAGAAAACACTCCGCATTCTTGTATGTGAGAACGTTGCCGAGAAAGTCAGATACATACACTTCTATAATCTTCCTCAGCTCAGGGACCTCTTGCTTGTTAATTACCCTGCTGAGAGCATCAACCTTCCTTTTGGCAATATCTGAAAATTTACGGCGTAAAACCTCGCGGTATAATTTCCTTTTGCCCTTAAAATGGTAATTTACAGAAGCGATGTTGACACCGGCTACTTCGGTTAGCTCCCTGACATTTACTTTTTCATATCCTTTCTTAAGAAATAATGCCTCGGCCGCATCAAGGAGTTTTTCCCTGGTAGATTTTGTATTTTTTATTGTCCCTGTATTCATTATAAAATGCTCATAACGTAGACTATTATCAAAGTTTAAACCTCTTTTTAGATATAACCTCCGAATGCAAAAATTAAGTATAAGATGATTAAAATTCCGCCAGCCCAGCGTGTTATCCTTTTGGTCATCATAAAGAGCGAGAGTACTATAACTGTGCCGAAACATAATGGAAGATAAAACCTTAAAACCTGTGAGTCCACTGTTAAAGGTTTCACAAGGGCTATAATCCCGGCATTGAAAAGGAAAAAGGCAAGGATGGAACCAACTACATTCCCGAAACTTATCTCAGGTCTCCCCTTCATGGCTGCTGGAAGCTCTCTTGCCAGTTCCTCGATACTTACCAGAAAGGCAAGAATAGTCATCCCAAAAACCGTCTCGGAAAGGCCGAGGTTTGTAATAATAGTTTTAGAGCTGGCAACCAGCATTTCACTGCCAATAACGATAGCGGCAAGTGATAAGAGCAGAAGACCAAAGGATTTCCATTTGCTGAGTCCTTTAGCCTTCTCAAGTGTTTCGGCAACCTCTCCCGTCGGTTTAAGATCAAGACCTCTTTTGCTTAACCGCAGAAGATAGACAACTGCCAGGACAAATCCAAAAAGCAATATCGCTCCATCCGCTCTTGAAAGCAGACCATCAAAAACCAATATCCCAAAGAGAAGCACTGCCAATATAGGTACGGCAAGAATCTGATTCGGGACCTTTTCAAACTTCATGGGAGCAAACAGCGCTGTTATCCCAAATGCAAGGGCAATTGCAACCATAGCAGCTCCGATAATGGAACCCAGGGCAATTCCTGCTACTCCCTCAAATGAACCGACAGCCCCAACAGCAAGATTCTCAGGGTCAAAACCGATAAAGATGACACTGATAAGGAAAGTGGAAATCCCAAAGCCCAGGGATGTCCCGACAGCCCCTTTAACAAGCTTCTCGGCAAAGTAGATAACCAGTACAAGCCCGGCAATAAATAATGCTATGGATACAATTGCATTCATTATATCCTCAGTTATGCTCCTTAGGACTCCCAATGCTACGCCATAACATTACAACCTTCCTGAACGCAGGAGGCCATAACTGCTTAGCATGAAGCAGGGTTCAGGTGTTTTTATACATTATTTTCTTTGTTTGTTTTCATGCATTACCTTCAATAAATTTTCCCATCGTTTTTCAATTATATCGTTTTTAGACATCTCAACTAATTCTTCGACTACGTCTGTTCCCAGTACTCTTTCAACATCAAATTCCGTCGGAATTTTAATTTGATATCTATAACCGTTTGCAGGGTGGTTATTGAGAAAAGCTATTACGTGGATAGATGCATCATCATATAGCACCCGTATTTCATAGTCTTTATCCGCAAATGTCACCGGAATTTTTTTAAAAAGTGTCATCATTCCCTCCTTTATTCTTTCTTCTTTTCAGACCGGGATATTCTCTTTTCTAAAGCAGTTAATCTTTTTGAAAGTTTTTCCAAGTCCTTTTTGATAGGCAGACCCAGATCACTTATCACCTTCTCAACAGTCCTGGTTATTTTCCCAGCCAACTCCTTTTCCTGCTTTTCAACCTGTTTTAGCAGTTTATCAATCATCTTATTCCTTTCTTCTTTGGCTATCTCTCCCTTTTTGATGAAGTCATCAACCAATTTCTCAGCCTTTTCCTTGGTGAAGCTGATCGCACCAAACCCCATTAGCATAGTTTTCTTGAAAAAATCCATCATCCCCTCCTTTATTTTTACAGTTTTATAATTACCAATGAATTCAATCCTGGAAACACTTTCTGCCTCTATCTTGCCAGCAACTCGATCGTCGAATCCTCAACTCAAAGTATGATGGCGCCCAACCGTTCCCTGCCAGTTCCCGTTCTGAACCTCTTTTACCATGCCCGGAAACACGCGTACGGTTTTTATTTTTTTATTCATAAAACTTACATAAATCATTAAATAACTCATCTAAATTCGCAAGGCCCATAATACGGATATCTGTAGTCAAAGAAAGATATTTTGGATGTGCTTCAGCAAAAGTATCGACTCCCTTTTTTAAAAACATAAAATATTGACGATAGTAGTCACAAAAAGTAACCCCATATTTCTGACTAATTATTATTGCAATTTCTCTTTTGCTAACTGTTAGTTTTGATTTTGGATCTTGGTTGTTTTGTTTCGCTTCTCTAATTGTTGTTTCTGGATCCTCATACCATTTTGCGAAATTTTGATCAGGAACAGAAAAAACAATTTTTCCATTTTTTAATCCTATAAATCTAAAATTACCTTGAGAATAATCCTTATCTCTGAGGAATTGAGATACAATTCCCTCATCAAGCTTGCCATATGATTTACTTTCATCAATGATTTCTTTGATAAAATCCATCATTCACTCCTTTATTTGTATATTCTTTAATTAGCAATGACTTCAATCCTGGAAACACTTTCTGCCTCTATCTTGAAGGGGCCAAACTCAGTGTTTCCATAAAATACGCCCCCTCCGCGCATCAGCATCGTTATTTCTTTCCCATCAATGGTCTGGATAACAGTTTTTATTTTATTATTGTCCTCTCTTATAAATGATATTTCTTTGATTTTATTAAAGGGAATGGATAAATAACCTTTTCCTCTCTCCCCTGTAATCATTGTGTTCCCATCCATGCTAAATTCAGTAAGCTCTGTCTTTAAACCCTTTATGTCCGTGATTACAACCTTTATATTTGCACCTGTTTCAGGAACCTTTATTGGCGCCTCATCACCACGTTGTGCCATGGCTGTCAAAAAGAGAGCCAGTGGAACAAGGAGAAGTATTCTAATGTATTTTTTCATTGATATTCCCCCCTGATATAGTTGGAATGTTTCATAATCTCAATCACGTTATCTTCAACGGCAACATTAAAACCAGCGTCTTAGGGTCCACGAAAAAATAACTTTACAATCTTTGGTTCTAAATTCTCAACAATTAATCGATTAATATGTTTGCATTGTTTGGCATAAGAGTGTAATTCCACTTGGGTATTGTATTATGTGGCCTAATC
>BDSY01000094.1 GCA_002897895.1 bacterium BMS3Abin06 | reverse complement strand
AATGGCGTAAAATATGTTTTGGAAATAGAAGTGATAACGGCGCTGTCCTCACTTCACGGTTGTTAACCGCTACTCGCACATGCTGGCTACAAAGAAGGAATCCTCTTGAATTCCTCGTTGATGCTATTTCAGCTTTTAGATCAAGTATCCCTACTCCTTCTCTGCTATAATTGTCTTGTCAACGGATATTTGCCCCTTAAGGGGCTGAACTATTACAAAATTTTTTATTTGTAACATAGTGTCCCGGCGGCCGGGTATTTCAGTGCCGGTATCATGGGGTAAACATAATAATGTTATCAAGATATAATTTTAAAATATGGGCAGTTGCCTCCCTTGTTGCCCTCATAACCATACTCGTGTATCTCCCGGCCCTTCAAAACGGTTTCGTTAACTGGGACGACCCCCAATATATCTATGAAAACCCTGAAATCAAATCAATTGACTTTAAATCTTTAAAGTGGATGTTCACTA
Source organism: bacterium BMS3Abin06 (assembly GCA_002897895.1). Classification (GTDB taxonomy): domain Bacteria; phylum Nitrospirota; class Thermodesulfovibrionia; order UBA6902; family UBA6902; genus BMS3ABIN06. The sequence goes on along the minus strand of BDSY01000094.1, from coordinate 18,508 downwards.
CATTTGATGTTTCAAACTGGCATCCCCTCACCTGGCTTTCACACGCTATAGATTATGCCATATGGGGGCTCAACCCAATGGGGCATCATCTGACAAACATAATCTTTCACGGCCTGAATGCCTTTCTCGTTGTCCTGGTGGTTACACAATTAGTTTCGGTTGTGAGAAGGGATGTACCTGCTCAAATCCGATATCAACTTATCGCCGGCGCTGTAACAGGTCTCCTGTTCGGACTGCATCCCATCCATGTTGAATCAGTGGCATGGGTATCGGAAAGGAAAGATGTCCTCTGTGCCTTCTTCTTTCTTCTTAGTATTCTGTCATATCTTGAATACACATCTCCTTCCTTACAAAATCCCTCTGAATCCCCCCATCATCCACCCTTTACTAAAGGGAGACATTATATTCTCTGTCTTTTATTCTTTATCATGGCGCTCATGAGCAAGCCTATGGCTGTTACACTGCCTGTGGTACTTATTATTCTGGATTTCTATCCTCTTGAAAGGCTTGACTTCAAATTACACAGGCTGAGGCCCGCGGCTAAGGTATTAATAGAAAAATTGCCTTTTTTCGTTTTCAGTTTTGCGTCTTCGGCCTTAACAATATTGGCCCAGAAATCCGGGGGAGCAGTAGGATCACTTGAGGCATATCCCTTATGGGTGCGTATCCGGGTAGGTATCAGGGCGCTTGGTTTTTATATTACTAAGATAATCTGGCCGGCAGATCTGGCGCCGTTCTACCCTTACCCGGCTAAAGAATCCGTTTTTTCTTTTGAGTATACAGCGGCTCTATTGCTTACAGGCGCTATAACACTTTTCTCTGTTTTTTTATGGCGCCGGCAGAAAATTTTCACGGCAATATGGACCTACTTTGCAGTGACACTCTTTCCTGTATCAGGAATTATTCAGGTAGGCGCGCAGTCGGCAGCAGACAGATATACATACCTGCCGGGTTTAGGCCCTATGCTCCTTGCAGGAATAGGAATATCATGGTTATGGGAAAAAGCCGGGCAGAACAATTTGATCCTCAAAAGGGTTTGCATTATTATTCCATGCCTTTTGATATTGACTTTTTTGTCGGTTCTTACGATAAAACAGATAGAAATATGGCGTGATTCCCTGACCTTGTGGAATGCTGAATTGAGGGTATTTCCTGATAATGCTAATGCAATTGCACACAAGGGGGAAGTTTTTTATAAATCAGGAAATTTTAAAAAAGCTATAGGATATTATAATAAGGCAATAGAAGCGGATCCATATGCCTCAATCGGCTATTATGACCGTGGAATAACTTATTTGATGATGGGGAATTATCAACAGGCCATATCGGATTTCAATAAATCTATTGAATTAAGTCCTGTGTATAAACAGGCTTACTATGACAGGATGTTAGCTTATAAGTTAGCGATAAAGGAAGCTGACAGGGCAATTAAATTAAACCCCGGATATGCTGATGCATACTTTAACAGAGGATTTACTTATGAATTATTAGGAGATTATCCCCAGGCGTTCAAAGACTATAATAAGACTATTGAATTAAATCCGTATGATGTAATTGCCTATCTTAATCGAGCTGCTCTCTATTTAAAATCAGGCAACCATGCAGAGGCGGTTAAAGATTTTCAGGCTGCCGCCCGGCTGGGCAACAAACAGGCGCAGGACTATCTTGAATCAAAGGGGATTGGATGGCAGTATTAATATACTACTATGGACCAGACTGTTAAGAACTCCCGGATTTATAGAAGTATTGAGCTTGTAATACTTATCAGCCTTGTGCTGATATACGGGAGCGCCACTTATCAGAGAAATCTTATCTGGAAGGACGACCTTACCCTCTGGTCGGATGTGGTTAAAAAATCCCCGGCCAAGGCCAGGCCGCACAACAACTTAGGCACTGCATATACTGATGAAGGACTATTTGACAAGGCTGTCCTGGAAATCAAAAAGGCGCTGTTAATAAGCCCCCACCCTGAACGATACATTGCGCTGGGAAACGTATATGTAGAGAAGGGTTGGATAGATATGGCAATGGCTCAATACCGCAAGGCGCTGGCACTCAAACCGGATTACGCGGAGATTCATGTAAACATGGGAAATGCCTATATCAGAAAGGGAATGCTCGATCAGGCTATAGCTGAATACAGGAAAACCACTATGCTAAAACCCGCTTATCCGGAAGCGCATGTTAATCTCGCATCAGCTTATGGTTTAAAAGGATTGCATAAGGATGCCATTCGTGAGTTTAAGAATGCCTTGAAATTAGACCCATATAACCCGGACGTGCACTATAATCTTGGGGTTGCCTATTATTCTATGGGTCTTTTCAAAGAGGCGGTCTCGGAATACGAAGAGGTACTGAGACTAAAGTCCGGGGACCCGGACGCCCTTAATAATCTCAGGATTGCAAAATATAAAATATTAGAAAGGGATTAAAGATTCAAGTGAAAGAATCAGATATAACCGCAGATAAAAAAGGCGCTGGTCCCTTTGCTCTGCGCTCCAGGCTCTATACCCTGTGCTCGGTTGAACTCATAGTGTTTATAGCCATAGTAGTAGTTTACGGCATTGCCACCTACCAGAGAAATTTTATCTGGAAAGACGAAGTCAGCCTCTGGTCGGATGTGATTAAAAAGTCCCCCTATAAGGCAAGGGCGTATAATGAGTTTGGTATGTATTACTATACAAACCGGTTAATTGATGAAGCAATGCCTTATCTCCAAAAGAGTCTCAGTCTGAATCCTGATTTTGCCTATGCCCATAACAACCTCGGTCTTTGTTTTTTAGGCAAGGGATCAGTAGATTCGGCAATAAAGGAGTTCAAACAGGCAATTAAAGCCAGGCCTCTCTATGGGATGTACCATATAAACCTGGGGATTGCCTATTGGAAAAAGGGCTTAAATGACATGGCTTATAAAGAGATGCAGATCGGGAAAGATTTAAGGAGAGGGCGTAAGACTCAATGAACTCGAGGAACTCAATAAACTATCGGTATATTGAAGTCATAGTGCTTATAGCCATAGTCTCAGTTTATGGCCTTGCCACCTATCAGCGGAATCTTATCTGGAAGGATGACCTTACACTCTGGTCGGATGTAGTAAAAAAATCCCCTGAAAATGCCAGGCCTTATAACAATCTCGGTCGCGCATATCTTGGGAGCAAGGCATACCTGCAGGCCATCACTTACTTTGAGAAGGCATTGCGCCTGAACCCCTATTTTTCGTATGCACGTTATAATCTGGGCATTGCCTACCAGGGCTTGCAGCTATATGATAAAGCAATAACCGAATACAAAAAGGCCCTCTATGGTACCGGACAGCCATACTTTGCAGATATTCATAACAACCTGGGGGTCTGTTATTTTATTACAGGCCGGACAGACATGGCAATTGAAGAATTCAGGCAGGCAATCAGGATTAATCCTTATTTTTCTGATGCCCATTATAATTTAGGCATAGCTTACAAAGCAAAGGGATCGGGCACCGGCCGGCTGAACAAATGAAAAAAATATCAAAGCTGTAGAAACGGGCAACTATCTGAAACAATACATAAATAAAAAGTAACCGTTCACAGGGTGCAGTTATCAGTTTTCCCCTCTTGAAAGGGGATTAAGGGGTGTGTGTCTTTATCCAGTCTAATTTTGTGCTGTTGTTTTAACCCTTTTACTTCAGCAGGATATTATTGTAAACACACCCCTGCACCCCTCTCAAGAGGGGATTTCAGTCTCTCCGTTGCAGTGTTTGATGTCATTACTGAATACTGACAAATATAACTCGTGAACGGTTACAATAAAAAAAGGGCGTTGTGCATTTGGCACAACGCCCTTTTTGCTAAGCTATTTCAGCTCTGTTTATTAGTTGCCATCCTTTGTGGTATGGCAGGTAAAACAGCCTGTACCAGCGCTGGCACCGGTAGTGCCTGCTGACATTCCGGCGTAACTCCACCTGAGCATGTCCTGGTTTGGACTTGCATGTGCCCTGTGGCATGAGAGGCACATAACGATATCATCAGTTGATCCAGTTGGGGTAACTATACCACTTACATCAGTAATTGCAGTCCTTGCAACCGGCGCCTCAGTACTATAGGTAGTATATGCTGCATATTCAGTACCTGTGCCTGGAAGAGAAATGTCAGTAGGATGTCTCTGCCATGGGCTACCGGTTCCACCTATATCAGCACTGCCATGGAAGCCTCCATGACACTCAGCACATAGACCGCTCATTGTTCCGCTCGGGTCTGTTGTTTTAGTGCTTTCTTGACCGGTACCTGTAGCACCAAAGTACTCATTATGGTCCGTTGCGCTTGATGTAGCCTGCCAGTCGGTATCCTCACCGCCTTTAACACCTAACAGGAATCGATAGCTTGTGCCAACAGTGGTTCCCTGGCCTGCCAGATTTACTGTAGGGAACTTAAGCACGGCATCATTCGCATGGTGGGCTCCCTTTATGGCTGCCATGCTGCCGGCTGTACCACGGTTTCCATGACAACCCATTGTGCCGGCACAGGTGAGGTTAGTAGTAATACCGGTGGTATTCTCATCGCCCGGAGGTCCGCTTGTTAAGTTGGAGTCAGCTACTCCTAAATCTGTTACATTATGTCCCGCAGTACTTGCGTCCGCAGTAGCCCGGGTTTTATCCCCGGTAATATAAGCAAAGTTACCACCTGCTAAATCCGTAGTATCTTTGTGCAGAACCTGAGGAACATTCCCCAAGGATACTATGTTCGAACTGGTATTTTGTCCATGACAACCTAAACAATCCCCCCTTAACAGGAAATCATTAGGAGCATCTGCATTGTTATAGGTCATATTAGTACCATTCTGACTGTTGTGCATGGTATGGCAGTTTGAGCATTGACCCGACACTGCATCAGCATTCCCGTAAACAAAGGCTATAGACAGAAGGATTAGCCCTATTGTTAAAAATGTTTTTCTCATCTTTTTTTTCTCCTCTCTTTTAAGATTTTTTAAAGTTTTGTTCTTGATTTTACCTTCACCTCCTTCCATAAAATAAAATGTCCTGTTTATTTATAATAAAGCAATTCCCATACCAGCCTTTTTTAAAGAGGTCTTTCATATCTATTGCAATGGTAACATGGCATAAACAAATCTTTTTTTAGTCATTGGTCATTCCAGCCGGCTACCGACCGTTGACCATTGACTCTCTTTTACTGGGTTATTTCACACATTCAAGAGGGATTTCTCACGACTGATATTTCTGCCCGGCCACTAAGACACAAGGCCACAAAAAAAACAAATTATCCCAGAAACTCCTCGGCTGGGGGTCAGGTCTTGCTTCTTGCATTATCATGACGCTATTAAACTGGTCAAGGGATTTTCTGAAAAAGAGATACTGCTTATTCCAATATCATCTTTTTAAATAATCAGAACGAGAAAACGTTTTAATTATAAAATCCCCCTTAATCCCCCTTTTTCAAAGGGGGAGACCTGAGTAGTTACGCTGCAACTAACTAACTCATATAGCCTTTTTCCATCAGGCTCAGATATTTCCCGTCCGAAATAACGATGTGGTCCAGGACATTGATACCAATAACTTTCCCGGTCTCTACCAGTCTTTTCGTTATATTTATGTCATCCCTGCTTGGATTCGGATCCCCGCTCGGATGATTGTGGACAAACAGCACGGATGCGGCAGCCTCTTTTATTGCATTTCTGAATACCTCCCGGGGATGAACAAGGGAGGATGTAAGTGTTCCCTCTGATACGATTGTCTCCTTGAATACCCTGTTTTTGGTGTCTAGTAGTGCACAGAGGAATCTCTCTTTTTTCAGGCCGTAAAACCTAGGCCGGTAATACTGATAGACCTCCCTGCTGTTTTTAAAAGACGGGTTTTGCAATGCAGCATCCTTCTCACTCCGGAAAAGCCTTCTGCCCAGTTCAAAGGAAGCCTTCAACTGGGCTGTTTTGGCTCCCCCTATGCCTTTTATATCTCCGAATTCAGCTGCCGCAGCGCCTTCTATCTCTTTCAGGCTGCTGAAGTGCATGAGCACCTCTCTCGCAAGCTCGATGGCGCTCTTGTCTTTGCCCCCTGTTCTCAGGATTATTGCCAGAAGCTCGGCTGTGCTCAGTCCGTCAGCACCGAATTTGAGAAGCCTTTCCCTCGGCCTTTCATCCTCAGGCCATTCTTTTATGCTTTTATATTCCACGATTCAGAGCCCCCGAAACCGTTAACCGGTTAACTTATAACGGTTACTTTTCCCCTAATACTTCTTTCTGAACAGCTATAATATGTTTAATCCCCCCTGCAGCGAGATCAAGCAGTTCATTGAGGTGCTGCCTGCCGAACGGCTCGGTCTCGGCAGTTCCCTGGACTTCAATAAATTTTCCGGATTCCGTCATTACAATATTCATATCAACTTCAGCGGTTGAATCCTCTGCATATGAGAGGTCAAGTCTCGGTTCACCCTCAACAATGCCAACGCTTACGGCGGCAATGTAATCCTTGACAGGCTGTCTGTCAATGAGTTTATTCTCCAATGCATAATTTACCGCATCCCTCAGGGCCACAAATGCACCTGTTATTGATGCCGTCCTTGTCCCGCCGTCCGCCTGAATAACATCACAGTCAAGCCAGATAGTTCTTTCACCCAGCTCATTGAGGTCGACCACAGAGCGCATGGCCCTGCCTATGAGCCTCTGTATTTCATGTGTCCGCCCCCCTACCCTCCCGATTGAAGATTCTCTCATGCTCCTGGTATTGGTAGATCTTGGAATCATTGAGTATTCGCCGGTAATCCATCCCCTGTTTTGATCCTTCAGAAACGGCGGCACCCTGTTTTCAATAGACGCCGTGCAAATTACCCTTGTATCACCCATTTCTATCAGGGCGGATCCTTCAGCGGTCTTTATAAAGTTCCTCACAATTTTAATACTTCTCAGCTCATCAGGCCGTCTTCCATCAGGTCGCATCTTTTATCCTCCCAGATTTATCTTTGAAATATTTGATATTTTATGTCCCAGAAATTTTTCGCCCACAAGAGCAAATTTCTCAGGTGAGTCGGTTACATAGAACTCTCTTGATAATTGACTGCCGCCCTTACGAAACATATTCCCTTCCGCAAGTATCTGCTTTACCTCCTTTGCCGTCTCAACCGCTGAATCAATTAACGGTATTTGCGCAATGTCGCCGATCACATGCTTTATCATGGGATAGTGGGTGCAGCCCAGAACGAGTGTGTCGGCGCCGCTGGATTTTACCTGTGTGAGATATTCTCCGGCAATCAGGGTTACCACATCTCCATGAAGCCGGCCCTCCTCAATCAAGGGCACAAAAAGGGGGCAGGCAATGCCGGACACTTTCACCGATTCATCTATGGCCCTGATCGCCTTCTCATAAGCAGCGCTTTTTATAGTGGTTTCCGTGCCGATTACCGCGATTTTTTTTAATTTTGTATTAGCCGCGGCAGCCCTGGCACCCGGCTCAACAACTCCTGCAACAGGTATCGGGAATTGTCCCCTGAGCATGCCGAGACTTACGGCAGATGAAGTGTTACAGGCAACTACAAGAATCTTGATGCCCTTTGACATGAGAAACTCCGTATTTTCAAAAGAGTATCTTGAGACAGTTTCAGGAGACCTTGCCCCGTATGGAACCCTGGCTGTATCTCCAAGATAAATAATATCTTCTTCAGGTAGTTGCTTTATAATTTCTCTCATAACGGTAAGCCCGCCAACGCCTGAATCAAAAATTCCTATCGGCATTTCACCGGATAGTTCCTGCAATCTCTCCTCCTATCGGTTTTAATATATCAATATGGCCTCCGAAGCTTTCAGCCTCCCGGCCCTCAATTAAAATTTTAAGCGCTGTAAACCCCGGAACAGTCGATTTAATGCCTTCGTATAAGCCGGCAATAATCCGTAGTTCTTCAAGCGCATCTCCGTTAAAATTCTTTATCAGCTCACCGCCGAAGTCAATATATATTACACCCTCTTTATCCATATACAAATCGAGAAGTCTGACCCTGTAAGGTTTTACATATTTTCTTATGATGTTCTCTGCAACAACAAGCAATGTATCTTTTCGCAGGACCACACTATCCTGATCGTCCTGTTTCAGGCCGCTGCCGCCATACAGCCTGAGAGAGCCTTTTTCCCGGCCCTGCTTTGCGGCCATGTCCTGTCTCGCCTCAATATCCGCAATAAATGAAGATTTAAAGACAAATCTCTCTTTTAAGTAAAAATAACTCGCTCCGGTACTGGCTGCAAAGGCAACAATCAGGAAAAACAAAAAGAGCCCGATGCCTCTTTTTTTTGGTTTTCTCTTACTTCGCTTTGATTTCTTCATAAATATAAAGCCCTTTGTACAGGGTATTTGCTATTTCCGCTTTAAGCTCTTCGATATAATATGCGTCTTCAAATGACGGCAATTCAATTATAATGGCCGCTGCCTCTATTTTTGAGATAATACTGTAAGGAAGCGGTCTTACCGAGACCATATCATCACCAAAGCCGGATATCACGGCCTCCTTCATGGCCTTAAGCAGAGTAGCCGTCTCTTCCATGTAGTCTGCCTGTCCCCTGTTGGCTAAATGCGGCTTAACTATATCGGACACGTACTCTGTAATCACCGGGACATAAATCGTTATGTTGCTGTGATTGCCGACATGGAGACTGATAAAAACATCCGGAGCCTTGCTGTTTGCATATTTCACTCTCTCACTGAGCGTCATGAACCGGTCACTTCCCCTGGTGAGAAAACTCCTTGCCCGGCCCTTATTTATAAGCGCGGCGAGTTTTTTGGCAATATCAAGAACTGTATTTTTTTCCTTATAGCCATTTTTTACGAGGCCGTTTTCATAACCGCCGTGCCCGGGGTCAATAACAACTGTCTCAATCCTGAGCAAACCATTTTGCCTCTCCTTTTCAGGCAAAGAAGTCAAAGGCAAAGCGCCCTTTCCTCTTTCTTTCATATATACATCTATGACAAGCCTCTCGGGATGCTTCAGGGTAAAAACCTTTAAACCTCTGAAATCACCCGGAGAAAATATTATGGTTTCGCGGTCTTCTTTTCTATAGGCAACTGCGAATTTTTCCGTCTGAATTGAAAAACCGGCGCCGGGGAAAGCAACGACAATATTGCGGCCCCTCTGATAAACGTGGCCTTTGCTGATTATAGACTCATGCCCCTCTAAAACAATTCTCAGAAAACCGGGATGGTGACTCGCCCTTAATTTCAGAAAGTATATCCCTGAATTTGTAACAGACGGCAAAAAAAGAAGAAAAGTCAAGAGTAAGACTGTTTTTTTCATATGCCAATATTAGCATTTCCAGCGCCTGATATTCTATTCCCGTTATAAATTTAGGGTTGGAACAAATGGATTCACTTACCCCTTCCTGTGGGCCTCAAACAATATTTCCTCTACCATCTGGCAGAGGGCATGTGCAAGGGTGATATGGGTCTCCTGTATCCTGGGGGTATCCGTGGACGGCACCGCAAAGACATAATCGCTCTTAGATGCCAGCTCATCGCCTTTTGCGCCTGTAAATGCAATTGTCTTTATGTTTTTCCTTTTGGCGGCATCCACGGCCTTCATAACATTGGGAGAACTTCCACTGGTGCTTATGGCAATAACTACATCACCATCCTGGCCGAGCGCCTTTACCTGGCGTTCAAATATGTTTGCGTAATCATAATCGTTGGCAATTGAAGTAAGGACAGCCATATCAGTGTTAAGGGCTATAGCCGGTAAGGCAGGCCGCTCTTTTTTAAATCTGTTGACAAACTCGGCTGCAATATGAGACGCATCACTGGCGCTGCCGCCGTTGCCGAAAAGCAGGAGCTTGCCGCCCTTGTTGAATGTATCGGCAAGGAGTTTTGAGACCTCAATAATAGTATCAATATCCCTGTCAACAAACTGTTGTTTAACGGCAATACTGTCTTTAAATATCTTTTGCACCTTTTCTCTCATATCTCAATCAACCTCCTTTATAACTCTGATTTCTCCTGACGGGAGACTCTCTGAATTCCCGACTGCCGTTACTTTATAATAATATTTCATGTCCTGTTTTATCCCCCTGTCCGTAAATGCAGGGGTAACGGTTACACCGGCCAACTTATAACCGCTGCCCGAAGAACGGTATATTTTGTATGATTTTACTCCCTGTTTCAGGACTTCATCCCAGGTGAGAACAATGCTCGTCTGCGTATATACGGCAACAAGTCCGGACGGTGCATCAGGCCGCGCTGTTTCAATGGCTTTTGCTTCCGGTTCATTTTCCTTTATGAGAACTTCGTCCTGCCCCTTTCCTTTCTCACTCTCCTTAGCTATCTCCTCTTTAATAATATTTTCATCATAGGACAGGATTGCAACCGGGTCGCCCCTCCTGCCGCAGGCTGTAATAAATACAAGAAATAATAAATAAGTAACAAGAAGAAACAAGCCGGAAGAGGTATGTGCCCCTTTTCCTCTTTTTTTGTATTTCCCGTTTATCATTTTTGTTTCCCCTGCTAATTAGAGTCTATGTAAAAACTTAAACAGTTGTCGTTTTTCTGTCATTCCGGCTTGTCCGGAATCGTTTCTTTAAGAAGGATTCCCGACGCGCTTCGCTTGCGGGAATGACATGCTTTTGAGCATTTGCGTCATTTATACACAGACTTTAATTGATAAAATTACCGCTTTTTTATCTCTTTAATACGTGCAAGCACCGTTTTCCTTGACGTGCCGCCGAAAGAGGTTTTTCCGTTGACAGAAGCTTCTACTGTAATATAATGAAAAATATCCTTGCCGATCAGTTTTGAAAACTGCTTTAAATCTTTCAGGTTCAAATCCGTTAATGTCATGTTTTTATCAATGCAATACCTGACGATCTTACCTGTGACACTGTGAGCATCCCTGAAGGGCATGCCTTTTTTCACAAGATATTCAGCAATGTCCGTGGCTGTTAAAAATCCTGATCCTGCCGCCTTCTCCATTTCTTTGTTTCTGAATCGAATCTTCGGGAACATTTCGGCCAGGATGTAAAGGCATGACTTTACAGTATCAACCGTGTCAAACACAGGCTCTTTATCTTCCTGCATATCCCTGTTATATGCAAGCGGCAGGGCCTTCATTACAGTCAAAACCGATATTAAATGTCCGTAAACCCTTCCTGTCCTGCCCCGTGTGAGTTCAAGCACATCAGGGTTTTTCTTCTGCGGCATTATGCTTGATCCTGTTGTAAATGCATCAGGCAGTTCAACAAATCCGAACTCGTCACTGTTCCAGATAATAATCTCTTCCGAGAGCCTTGATAGATGAACCATCAACATACTTGACGCTGAAATAAATTCAATAACAAAATCCCTGTCCGATACAGTGTCGATGCTGTTTTCCGAGACTGCCGGAAATTTTAAAAGCCCTGCAACATATTTCCTGTCAATCGGCAGTGTTGTCCCTGCCAGTGCTGCAGCGCCGAGCGGCAGGACATTTACCCTCTTGAGGCAATCCTCAAACCTCTCGCTGTCCCGCTCAAGCATCTCAAAATATGCAAGCAGATGATGTGAAAGCAAAACGGGCTGCGCCCTCTGAAGATGTGTGTATCCGGGCATGACAGTATCAATGTTTTTCTCCGCCACAGCAACTATGACCTTTTGAAAACCCCTGATCAACTTTACAACTTCTTTTATCTCATCCCTTAAAAAAAGTCTCAGGTCAAGGGCCACCTGGTCATTGCGGCTTCTTGCAGTATGAATCTTCCCGCCTGCAGGGCCTGCTTTTTTGATAAGTGCGTGCTCTATGTTCATATGCACATCTTCAAGGCTCTCAAGAAACCTGAACTTGCCTGCCTGAATTTCAGATTTGATTTCGTCAAGACCTTTGATGATTGACTCTGCGTCTTTTTTCGAAATAATCTTTTGCCTGCCCAGCATCCTGACATGGGCGATACTGCCCTCAATGTCATATTTCCAGAGCCGGGTATCAAAAGACAGAGACGAAGTAAAGCTCTCCACTCTCTTTTCCGTTTTTTCCTTAAATCGCCCTGACCAGAGTTTTTGCATGAGAGTAAGAATAAAATTAAAGTTTATATGCAGTCAAGCAGCTTAAACAGCCGGATCCCGGTTATGAGGTGCCTGTTCTCAAATAAAAATTTATCGCAGCTGCGCTCTTCCGACCGAATAATACGTGAACCCCATTTTAGTTAATTTGTCCTCTTCGTATATGTTACGGAGGTCAAAGAAAAAATTTCCTTTTGCAAGATTTTTTATCTTATTAAGGTCCAGATTCCTGAACTGGTTCCATTCCGTGGCTATTACAATAGCATCAGCTCCTTTAGCAGCGTCATAAACATCTTTACAGAATGTCACCCTGGGAATGAGTTCTTTGGCGTCCTGCATTGCAACCGGGTCATAGGCCCTTATTTTAGCGCCGGCCTTTAAAAGCCTGTTAATAATAAAAAGGGCCGGTGCATCTCTTATATCATTGGTATTCGGCTTGAATGACAAACCGAGCATACATATGGTTTTCCCTTTGGGCTTTTCCAGCCTGTTTATTATTTCGCGGGTTGCCTTTTCTTTCTGAAATTCATTGGCTTTTACTGTTGCTTCAATGACCTCAAGGTTAACATTGTTTTCTTTTCCTATCTGTAAGAGGGCGAGTGTGTCCTTTGGAAAACATGAGCCGCCGTATCCCGGACCGGCGTGGAGAAATTTGGATCCTATTCTGCGGTCAAGCCCCATTGCCTTTGCAACTGTCTGTACATTTGCACCAACTGTTTCGCACAGATTTGCAATCTCATTGATAAAAGAAATCTTTGTGGCCAGAAAGGCGTTAGATGCGTATTTTATAAGCTCCGCTGTTTTAACATCCGTAATAACAATAGGGGCCTCAATAAGATAAAGAGGCCTGTAGAGGTCTTTCATTATTGCGATTGCCTGGTCGCTTGAAGCGCCTATAACGACCCTGTTAGGCCTCATGAAGTCCTCTATCCCCGCGCCCTCCCTCAGAAACTCGGGATTGGAGACAACATCAAAATCTATGCTCTCCCTTAAATTTTTTGAAATAATCTTCCGGATTTTCTCTCCGGTGCCTACCGGAACCGTGCTCTTGGTTACGATTACCTTATAGCTCTTGCTATGTTTAGCTATTTCTTTTGCAACGCCTTCAACGTATTTCATCTCTGCTGAGCCGTCTCCACGGGGAGGTGTGCCGACTGCTATAAAAACAACCAGAGATGAGTCAACTGCATCAGCAATATTAGCGGTGAAATGCATACGGCCTGCCTTGATGTTTCTCTGCATTAACTCCTCAAGGCCGGGTTCATAGAACGGCACAAGGCCTTTTTTTAGTGATTTTATCTTTTTCAGATCATTGTCCACACAGGTGACATGCAGGCCGAACTCCGCAAAACATGCCCCTGTAATTAATCCGACATAACCGCTTCCAATTACAGAAATATTCATTTAGCCTCCTCAAAGGAATCGTAATATTTGTATTTTATATATAATATTTGTTTATTCGCAAATTACAACTTGAAATAAATATTTTACATGATTTTCCGGCAAGGATGCAAAAAATGTTCTGAACATATTGTATTATTTTGAATTAATAGTCTCCTTCTGCAAGCACAGCCGTAAAATGGCCGACCCTCACTTTGCTTTTTAAAAGCACCGGGAATCTTCTGTCATCATCCGTAACCCAGATATATATATCGCCTGTCTTAAGAAAAATTCCCTCTGATTTCAAAATGGGTCTTATGACTATTGTGTCAAACTCACCGGCAAGGACACGCACTCTTTCTCGCCTTAATACCTGCACCTCTGTTTTCCAGAGTTTTTTATTGTCAAAAATATCGATATATTCGGACCGCCCCACTTCAAGAGGCATTTTTGTCATTGCATAAAATGCCGACAGCGGGTCATATGCCGGCTTATCCAGATAATATTCGACTCTTTCTCCGTCAAGTATGTTATGAAAGATGACTTTCTGCGGCCGGCCGATTGATTTTGATTCAAAATAGGTGGCCTTATTTCTTCTGTGGAATCCCTCCCGTACTTTTAATATAAAACTTCCGGGATATCCATCAGGCTCAATAGCGCTCTGTGCAAAGTCATTGACTTTATAAAAAAGAGAAATCAATGCTGCGGAAGTCACTTGAGTACTGATTGTAGTACCTTCGGAAGTGCTCTTATACTCTAAAACCGCCTTGCCCGCCCTGATTCCCGACCAGTATATGTAATAAACGAATTTTTTATTAACCGGCTGAGCGGCTTCAGGGGAGCCGGGGAGCACAGGGCATAGAACAGAGAGCAAAGAGCAGAGGCCAAGAATCCGGAAGAATATCTTCAGTTGCCTGTATTTTGTCATAAATACTCATTCAATGCTTCAAAAACCATCTCAACGCTTATGTTTTCCATACATATAAATTCGTCACATTTTTTCTTTCTGCAAGGGCTGCATGGAATATCCGCCTTAATCACCCTCAATCTCCTGTTTGTCTGCCAGCCGTAGGGACCTGTCTTTAATGGATCTGTGGGGCCGAAAATTGCAACAGTCGGTATGTCAAGAGCTGCCGCAATATGCATGGGGCCGGAGTCATTGCTTACCACTGCCTTTGCACCGGCTATTAAAGCAGCCAGTTCTTTTAAACCGGTTTTCCCACAGATGTTTATTACTTTATCTCTGTGCTCTCTGCTCTGCATTCTGTCTCCCATGATCTTTTGGGCTCTCTTTATATCCCCTTTACTTCCTGTTATAACGCAGGGGGCGGAAACCTTTTTTATTAATGAAGCAAAGCGTTCAGCAGGCCATCTTTTCGTAAGCCATCTTGCCGACGGTGCTATAACAATATATTCGTCAATATCTCCAAGGAGTTTTTTGATTTTAAGACTTGCCGCATTATCTATGTGGAGGGGAAAAACTACATTGTTAACCCTGGCTCCGATCTCCTTTGCAACCTCAAGGCATCTGTCTACAGCATGGGAGGCGCTGTTTGCCGAAACTTTTTTATCATAAAAAACCCGGCTTCCTTCACGTGAATCCGCAAAACCGATCTTCAAAGTTCCCGGAGCGGAAAAGGCAATAAGTCCGCTTCTCAAAAGCCCCTGCAAATCCACTACCATATCGTAACGCTTTGATTGCAGGTTTTTTCTCAAAGAGGATATATCAGACAAAGTCTCCGGGAGATTCTTAAGACTCTTCCAGGCATCTTTATTAAAAATGATAAGTTCATTAATCAGTGGATTATCTTCCAGTATCCCTTTTAAATTTTTGCTTATTACCCAGTCAATCCGGGCCTCAGGGAAGCTCTCCTTTACTGCGTTTAAAAATGGCAGTGCATGAATAACATCCCCCAGGGAGCTGGGCTTTATAATCAGGATTTTCATCACAATATTGTTTTTGCCTTGCCTGTTTTTTCCGGACAAAACCCTTTCACCCACGTCTGAGATTGTCTGAAAAAAATTAAACTCGAATCATATGAGTAATTGTGAGGTGGAAAAGACTTCCGGTCATTATTATTGCGATCGCTACGTAGTCTGATTATATCATTCTTTGATTGCTTGATTCGATTTTGAGTTTATGCGCAGGCTGATAAATAATCCGTACAGGGCAAATTTTCATGTAGCAGGCTTTTTACTTTTAAGAGGTTTCGTTTTCGTTTTCTCAGTCTCCTTAACCATCTCTATAAAATTTATTGGATCTAGATGAAGAGGCTGAAATCCCGCTCTCCTGGTTAGATCCGCTATTGTCTCCCTAATGTAAGGGAATATAATAGCAGGGCAATTAACGCTTGCAAATTGCTTTAGAATTTTTTGGGCTGGCAGTTTATCGAATTTAAAAAGCGCTCCGGCACGTACTTCAAAATAATATGGAATATTTCCCTCAAGTTTTCTCACTCCAAGCATGACCGCCATCTCTTTTTTCTCTTTTACAACAAAATTGTCAATAGCTATTTCGGGATAAAAAGAATCCTCTTTTGCTTGAGGATTAAACTTTTCATTCATGTTGAAGCTTACTGATACCAAATTAAAAGTGACAAACTTCATGCTATGATGCAAGGGCTAATTCTCCTTCAGAAGTACGGATTGGGATACTATATTTATAATCACCAACAGACTGAAGATGCCGGATAAGTTTTAAATTGCTACGGTTTACTTCATATTTTCTACCTTCCCGGAAAGCAGAAAATAAAGTTAACTGCTTTATTTCATCAAGATGTTTATTAATTTTTCGAATATCTTTAGCATCAAGTTGTTCTTTACGCTTCTCATAAAACTTTTCAAAATTACTCGTTTCTTTTATTAATAATAGAGGAATATTATGAGCATTATCTTGTATTGCGCCAGATTCATAACGCTGTATTGTAATTTCTCCCCAACCTAAAAATCTTGCAAGTGCTCTTTGGCTGAGTCCATATTTTTTTCTAATCTCTTTTATTTCTTCAGGTTGCAAAAGTCCGTTTATCTGCCTATATTTTCTATATGCGTCCTGGAACTTGTTTTCCTCGTCAACTGGATCGTAAAAAAAGTGTTTCCCATCTTCACAGCGATATACTTTTGATGTGACATTAATTTTTTGATTGTTAATAGTTAAGGTCTCTGACTTTGTGCCATAAGATAAATTTGTAATATCCTCACATATGGGGCATTCCCCTTTTAATTTTTTAATTGCTTTATACATATCTCGACAGTACCGAGTTCTGTCATTCCGGCTTGTCCGGAATCTATAACCCTTTGATTTTCCCGGATTCCCGACAAGCGGGAATGACAACTGCGTGGTCATGACGTTTTCTTTAGAATCAACATGTTAAAAGAGAACTCGGTACTCTTAAGTACATATCATTCTCCCTTTAATGGAACTGATATTGAATAGGCCTTTTTGCAATGTGAAATGACATGCATTTTGCCCTTTTCATTCCTCTAATTTTATAAATTTTTAACTTTACATCACTACTGTCCCAACGTTTTTTGGAATAAATTCAATTGGTTATGGGATAGTGGTTCGTTAAAATTGTAATCAGAATTTGTAAGTATCTGTAAAATAGGCATTCTTTCAAACACTGTAACGCTCAAAATCTGTAAAATTGTGTAGAGACTCAACTCAATTTTTAGGCGTTTTTTTATTATAGCAATAAGGAGATAAACAGAGAGGGAAATCCATATTTGAGTTTTAACGGCGTTTTCGGAAGTGCCGCAAAACTTTTTGATTCGCAAATGCTGTTTGATCCATTTAAAGAAGAGCTCAACCTGCCGGCGGCATTTATAGAGTTGTGTAATGGTTAATGCGGGCAGACTGAAATTGTTTGTAAGAAAGACAAGTCTTTTTTGTGTTTCAACGTCGAAATATTTGACGCGGCGCAGTTTATCCGAATACTCTTGGGATGACTTAATGCCTGTAAGCAGAATGGTTTGATCACATATCAGCCCAGTGGTTCTGTCAACAGGATGTGAATAAAGTCTTTTGCACTGAAGGTTTGATTTTGCTCTTAAAAGGAAAAATGCAGAGCAAAGTGTCAAAACATATAATCGAGCAAAATCCAGATAGGCACGATCCATGATATAGAAAGCCCCCGGCTCAGGAGTTAGTGTATCAAGGATATTAACATCATGAAGTTTACCGTCGCTTATATGAATAAATGTTGGGATGCTTCCCCGCAAGTCTAAAAGAGTATGCAACTTTACGGCTCCTTTTGAACTGCGGAATGAAGCCCATGGGAAAGAAGAGAGGCATAGATCAATAGTTGATGAATCCAGAGCATAAACAGTATTTGTAAGTTCAAGGCCAAAGTCATCATTGATGTATAAACTGCGGGCAGTATTTATTAGTGATTGTGCAAAGTCGGCATAAATACGCCAGTCGCGTATATTGTTTGCATTGGCTAATGTGTTTCGAGAAACCTTACTACGAATACCCATGTGGTAGAGCTTGTTCTGCTGGGCACGAAGACATGCTTCAATGTCACGCAGACTTTCTCTATATGTGAGTTGAGCAAATGACATACAAAGATATTGATCAAAACAGGAAAAGCTTTTTACCTTGTAATGTCCGTTATACTTTTGTACGCACCGGCGAAATGTATGCATTGGCAAGTAGTCCATTACCTGAGAAAAAAGGTGTTATTTGTGTAATAATAGTAATAGGTTATCATAAGTTATAACTTAAACGTTGGGACAGTAGTGATATAACATAATTGAATTTGAAAGTTTTTGGGGAATAGCTATCATTATAATTATTTTTTTCACAAAATGCAAATTTTAGTTATCATATGATAACAATTTAATTATATCATACTATCCGGCATGGTATAACAGAAACTTGAATTTGTTAAAAGAGCTTATGATAATAAGTGAAAAAAAGAGTGATACCATTGCCTTCCTTAGATGAACAATCTGCTATTGCCGGAAGGCTCAATACGCTTGACTATAAGCTTAAAGCCGAACAAAAAATTTCTGGTTCTTTCTCATTTCAAGTGGGTAACGATATAATAGCGGAAAAGTGAGGAGTAAAAAGAGATGGAGGTAATAGAGGGTTTATTTGAGAAAGCGTTAAAATTAGAATCACCTTGGCAAGTAAAAGCA
>BDSY01000093.1 GCA_002897895.1 bacterium BMS3Abin06 | reverse complement strand
CATATCCATGGAACAAGCTGGTTGTGCCCCTGGAGACCGTTCCATAGATAATTGAATGGGGCAATATGTGCAGTTGCTGAATACATTTCCTTGAATACTTCGCTGCCCAGAAGGAAGAGATTGACCGCCATGCACCATGTAACTATCTCGGCGACTTTATGAAGCGCTTCATCTTTTATCTTTAAGTTTGAAGTTTTCCTGATAATCTGAAAGATAATGAGCATAAGCGCCGGCCCGGAACTGAATGCCGAAGCAATAAACCTCGGAGCCAGTACGGCTGTATTCCAGAACGGCCTTGCCGGGGCACCGAGATACAGAAAGGCGGTAACCGTATGGATACTGATCGCAGCAGGAATGGAAAAAAAGATAAAAGGCATGATTAATTTTGTTTTATACGGCTTTCCTGCATATGTCTTGGAAAGAGCATAAATAACTAAGGCTAAATTCAGTACCAAGTATAAATTCAACACAACAACATCCCATGTCAGGATAGAGCCGGGCCAGTTGAAAATACCGATAACAGGTATCAGATGCCAGAATCTCTCCGGACTGCCCATGTCAAGCAGAATGAACATAAGACACATCGATACCGCAGCAACAGCCATTACCTCCCCTATCAGGACAATATCTCCGATAGGTTTATATTTATAAACATAATAAGGTATCACAAGTACAACCGCTGCTGCTGCAACACCGACCAGGAAGGTGAAGTTTGCAATATACCAGCCCCATGAGACCTGGTCTCTCATATTAGTGACTATAAGTCCCTGGTCGGCCTGTTTGAAAACAAATGAAATTCCGATCAGGGCCAGCAATGTAAGGAATGCCAGCCACGCCTTATATTGTCTGCTTCCTGATATTACTGTTTTTATGATCCCGTTTATTGCCTCAATCAACATAATATATACCTCTTTTTTAACTTTTAACCGGAGTACCCATGCTGAAAAAGTAAAAGAATTTTGGGTTGGTATCTATGTCTTCCTTAAGTCTGAACACCTTCATATATTTAAGAATATATCGTATCTCGCTGTTCGGGTCCATGAGGTTGCCGAATTTTCTTGCCCCGACCGGACAGGCCTCGACACATGCAGTATATCTTCCCTCTCTGGACCTCTGAATGCAGAATGTGCATTTACCGACTACACCTTTATATTGAGGCCTGTTGCCCAGATAATGAATGTCAGGATTGAATTCTTCTTTTGGTATGGAAGGGCGGCCCCAGTTAAAGTTCCTGGCTCCGTAAGGACATGCCGCCATGCAAAACCGGCAGCCGATACACCAGTTGTAATCCACTACAACAATTCCGTCGGGTTCTTTCCATGTTGCCTTTACAGGGCAAACTTTCACGCAGGGCGGGTTTTTGCACTGCTGGCACTGCACAGGCACGTAGAAGCGGCCCTTTTCGGGTACCTTTTTGGGCTTGTAATAGCGGTTTGTATGTTCGAGACTCTGCCATTTATGATTATTTTTATGAAACTCCAGGACTTTTATCCACTGAATCTGGGGATCTCTTGAGAGATTGTTTTCTTTAACACAGGCGTAGATACATCTTCTGCAGCCGATGCATCTCGAAAGGTCAAGGGCATAGCCGAATATGACATTATCCATGGGAGGCGTTGCCTTTGCGTGAACTTTTTTGCCGTATTTAAACGACAGCTCCTCTTCCATTTTTGCAAGTATACTTTTTAAGTCATCTTCATCAAGTCTTTTATAGTGCTGCCTGAAATATTCTTCAATCACATAGGCGTCGGCTTTTCCAACAGGAAGAGAAAGAGCAGCAGTGCCCGCAGCAAGTCCGGCAAGAAATTTCCTCCTTGTTACCAAGCTCCTGTCTTTGTCTTTTGTATCATCTGACATTGAACCGCCTCCACATATTTATTTTAATGAGTACCTGCTGAAGATGTCCGGGCACCTGCCGAAGATGACGCCTTTATATCTAACGGCTTTCTCGGCGCGGGCTTGGGTTTTATGGGTTTAAACGGCGGGTTATGAGGATTATGACACTGGGCGCAGTGCATCCACTGCTTCTCCCCGTTCCAGTAACCCGTCCTTTTCCCGTGGACACCCATCTTCCATTCGCGGTAAATTCTCTTATGGCACTGCTCGCAAACCCTGTAATACTCATTAAATTTAACTAATTTACCGTTTATAAGTCTGAATCTATCTCTTTTTTTGGCGCTGTGGCAATCAAGGCACCATCTGTTATCAGAATCATGATTAACAAATTTGCCCGGGATTTCATCATGAGGCTCGTCTAATTCACGCCTTGTATAATCCGTCTCCCATTCTTCATCATGGCAGTCGGTGCATGGGAACAACTCCAATTCATTCATTGGCGCTATATATTTTTTTATCTCTTTTACCGGCCTGTCAAAAGGGACTTCTTCATCTGAAGACTCAATAGTTTCTTCTTCGGAGGAAAGAGTGCCGGAGGCAAATACATTGTCTGAATTAAACAGAAGGGACATCAAAGTGCAGCTTATTACAAACAGTACAAAAGGCATAAAGCTTAGGCGTCTCATTGTATCATACCCCTTAATTTACTTTTGTATAGACAAGCCTGAAAGAATTGTGATGTTGGAATGAAAGTATACTTAAAATATTTTCAGGTGTCAAAGTAAAAAAAATTATCGGTCTATAATTTTATCTTATGATTCCCGGTGATAGAAAAAACAAAGGTTTCAGAACCTGTTTTGTATGCATAGGAAAGACAGATACCCCCTGCATCAGCCTTGTTGTTGTCCCTTATTCGATCAGGTCGGGAGAAGACCGTTTTTCGTGTCCGTTTGTAACCTGTTCACGGTTGCCGGTTAAAGGTTAACGGTTACGTCCCTTTTTATTCTTTGCCTTTTACGATCACGAATCACGGACACGCCCCACGATCCTTTCCCGTCTCAATCCCTTATTCAGGTAACCGTTCACAGGGTGCAGTTATCAGTTTTCCCCTCTTGAGAGGGGATTAAGGGGTGTGTGTCTTTATCCAGTCTAATCTCTTTCATGTTTTGTGCTGTTGTTTCCCGGATGGCGTTAACCCTTTTACTTCAGCAGGATATTCATTGTAAACACACCCCTGCACCCCTCTCAAGAGGGGATTTCAGTCTTTCCGTTGCAGTGTTTGATGTCATTACTGAATACTGACAAATATAACCCGTGAACGGTTACCTTATTCATCAGGTCTTAGTTTCTCAGAAAGCAACTCACAAAGGACTTCTGAACGCATACAAAGGACTTGAGTCTCAATCCCTTATTCATCAGGTCTTAGTTTCTCAGACACCCCTTTTTTTGATAGTAAATTCGATACGTTATACCCCCCCTTTGTAACATCTCAAAAAGTTGAGGAAGGAGAGCGTAGACGCATTAAATGATCCAAAAGAGATATGGCATTAAGACTCCCGATTCGATCGTTGAGATATAGCCAAAAGGAGATGTTCAATTTTCGGGATGTTTTTTTAAGGCTTGTGAAAGTATCACGGCATTTTCTGCCGGCATCACTGCGGGTTCCCCCACTGACTTTGCGTCGTTTGACATATTCCCGAATATCTGTTTCACTTGCATTGTTATGAAGGGGGATTTCCGGTCGGTCCAAGACCAGAAGAAGTTCAGCTTTATTTTTGTACAAACGTTTCAGGGCAAGATTTAATGTAACAAAACAGGTTTCTTCCTGGAAGATTTCATCAAATCGATCTTGCAGTTGGATTTTCTTCTCCTGTGCCGGGTTTTCCTTATAGAGT
>BDSY01000092.1 GCA_002897895.1 bacterium BMS3Abin06 | reverse complement strand
TGCTTTTACTTGCCAAGGTGATTCTAATTTTAACGCTTTCTCAAATAAACCCTCTATTACCTCCATCTCTTTTTACTCCTCACTTTTCCGCTATTATATCGTTACCCACTTGAAATGAGAAAGAACCATA
Source organism: bacterium BMS3Abin06 (assembly GCA_002897895.1). Lineage (GTDB taxonomy): Bacteria > Nitrospirota > Thermodesulfovibrionia > UBA6902 > UBA6902 > BMS3ABIN06. The sequence goes on along the minus strand of BDSY01000092.1, from coordinate 14,192 downwards.
AAAAATAAAATAGTATATTCAGGGCAAGTGCTTATGGTCAGCAGGCTGGATGCTCCGACACAGGAATTAGCAGAAGGGTTAATCCGCACAGCGATTGAAGTGGAAAAGAAAGGGATTTCCGGTAAAATTTATCTCGATGCAAGGGGGAAAAAAGGTAAGGACGCATACAGCCGCTTTGATGAAGACATCAGAAGGACAGCTCAAATTCTCAAGCAAAGCCGGATGCCCGTAATTCTCGATAATCGTCCAAAATTATTCGGACCGGGCGATGCCCCATCGGCTGCGCTTTACTGCGGGTGGTACAGTCTCGGTAAATACAAAGACGCCTTTCAATGGTCCGAGGGTGCAGTAGGATATCATGTCGCAAGTTCCGAGGCAGTCTCTCTTCACGATCCAAAACCTGAATACTGGGTAAAAAGCATGATAGAAAGAGGTGTAATCGGCACGATAGGTCCGGTCTCAGAGCCGTATCTTCATGCATTCCCTCCCCCGTCTCTTTTCTTCCCTCTTCTTATGAGCGGCAAATATGCGCTGGCTGAAGTATTCACAATGACAAATCCCCTGCTCTCATGGCGAATGATATTAATAGGCGACCCTCTATATAATCCTTTTAAAAATAACCCGGCTTATATAATTAAAAATTTACCGCGACCTCCGGAGTAAGAAAATCCGGAGCCAACCTGAATAGCCCCCCAGCCCTCTGCTTTAAGCTCCTTCTTCAGCCATCTTCAATAACTCTTCATACGAAATCGTCTTTATACCGAGTGATTGCGCTTTTTTGAATTTGGAGCCGGGGGCTTCACCGAGAACAAGGTAATCCGTGCTCTTTGATACAGAGCCGGAAGCATGGCCCCCCATGCTCTCAATAAGCTCCTCAACTTCTCTTCTCGGCATGGGCATTGTGCCTGTAATAACAAAGGTGAGGCCGTCAAAAGGACGCCTTTCCTGCTTTGCGCCTTCAAAGTCGGGATTTGATATCTCTAAGCCCTCATCTTTAAGTGTTTTAAGGGCGGCGAGATTTTCAGGATCATTGAAAAACCGTGATATCGAATCCGCAATCTTTTCACCCATCTGTTTTATTTCAATAATCCTCTCCGGTTTAACATGGTACAATTCTTCAATGTCTTTAAAGTTTTTGGCAAGGAGCTTCGCTGCATATTGACCCACGTGGAGAATACCCAAAGAATAGAGAAACCGCGCAAGGGTAGTCTTCTTGCTCCTCTCGATTGCATCTATAAGATTTTGTGCCGACTTTTCAGCAAACCTCGGAAGCTCAAACAGGTCTTCCTTCTTCAGCCTGTATATATCAACAAAATGCCTGACAAGGCCCTTTTGATACAATAACTCAACATTCTTCTCTCCCAGCCCTTCAATATCCATTGCAGCCCTTGAGGCATAATGTCTGATTCGTTCCTGAACCTGTGCAGTGCAGTTCAGTCCTATGCATCGAAAAGCCACTCCGCCCTCTTCTTTCTCAACCAATGCCCCGCAAACCGGACACTTCGCCGGAGGAGGAAACTGTTTTTCTCTTCCTGTCCTTTTGTCCTTAATGACCGTAATAATATGAGGGATGACATCACCTGCCCTTTCAACAACAACTGTATCCCCGACCCGTATATCTTTCCTCTCAATCTCATCCCAGTTATGCAGCGTAGACCGGGAGACAGTGACCCCGCCGATCCGTATTGGTTCAAGAAGGGCAACCGGAGTAATAGCGCCCGTCCTTCCCACGCTTGCAACTATCTCATTAATCCTCGTAATGCCCTGATGGGCAGGGAACTTATACGCAATTGCCCAGCGGGGCTCCCTTGTTTTTGTCCCCAGCTTCTGTTGAAGATCAAATTCATTAACCTTTATAACAGCCCCGTCCGCCTCAAATGGAAAATCCTTCCTCTTCTCCTCTATCTCTTTTATTACACCGATAATCTCCTCCGCCCCTGTTACAAGTTTGATAATCGAAGGAACCGGAAAGCGGACGGTCTTAAGCCATTCTACAAATTCCCATTGGCTTTTAAATTTTACGCCATTTGCAGCGCCCATGCCGTAACAGGCCAGCTTAAGCTTTCTTGCGGCTGTAACTGAAGAATCGAGCTGCCTCACAGCGCCGGCCGCTGCGTTTCGCGGATTGGCAAAAGCAGGCTCGCCCTTTTGTTCCCTCTCCCTGTTCAAAGCCTCGAACTCATCTATATCCATATATATCTCTCCACGAATATCAATCTCTTCCGGAACTTCAACCCCCTCGATCTTTAAAGGCACTGCTTTTATGGTTTTAATATTCAGGGTGACATCTTCTCCTTCATACCCGTCACCCCTTGTCGATGCCCTGTTCAGGAGGCCTTTTTTGTATGTGAGTTCAATTGCAAGGCCGTCATACTTCGGCTCAACAGTGTATGATATTTCTTCTTCAGATTTAAGAAATCTTTTAATTCTATGCTCGAACTCTTTTACTTCATCATAAGAAAACGCATTATCCAGAGAGAGCATCGGCTCAGTGTGTTTTACTTTTTCAAATTTTTCAAGTGGAGGCGCGCCTACACGCTGTGTCGGGGAGTCAGGCGGTATGCAGCCGTAACGCTCTTCAAGCTCCTTTAAACGCCTGTAGCCGAGGTCATATTCCTCATCCGATATAACGGGAGAATCAAGCACGTAGTATCGATAACAATGGTAATTAAGGTCCTTGACGAGTTTTTCTATTTCATGCCTTATATTTTCAGGTATTTTTTTCATTTTATTTATCCTAATTTATTGCCCCTGCGCAAATTCAATTAAAAGCCTCAATGCTGATAATGCCGCATCCTCTTTATTCTCTTCCCTGCCGCCTTTTAATCTAAGCTCCCGCAAAACAGTTTTCCCTGCTTTGCTTGCTGCTATGTAGACAAGACCCTTCTCTTTTCCCTCCAGAACATCAGGACCGAGATTGCCTGTAGTTGAAATGGAAAATTCAGTTTTTGCAAGCAGGCATACTCTCTCCGCCATCTCCTTCGCCACTTCCCCGCTTACCACCCCGTGGCGCAGGATGGCATCAGGAGAAACCCCGAGGATATCCTTTTTGGCGCTTTCTGCATAAGAAGTAATGCCTGCTACAAAAAAAGAGCTCGCACCTGGGAGAGTTGTAAGATAATGGCTTATAAGCCCGCCGGTGCACGACTCGGCAACAGACAGGGTCACTCCTTTTTCCTTAAAAAGTTCATGCACTTTTTTAATGACTTCCAGAACTTCGGGGCTCATAGGTATGATTGTAACATTTAGTATTTTATAAATGAATACTTGTAACTGTTTACAGGGTACAGTTGTCAGGGTGCAGTGTGCAAAAAAAACGGGTCCGGTTTTTCCTGCACCCTGACAACTGCTCCCTGCACCCTGTGAACAGTTACACATTTGCTTTTCAATGTGCATTTCTTTTAATCTAAATTAATATGAATTAAAGGATCGTGCGATTCTTGTGATTAAAACAGGGAGGTTAATTATGGTAAATATATCTGATGCAGCAGCAGAGAAAACCAAAGAAATACTATCGACTGAAGGGAAAGCCGAATGGGGACTCAGGTTCTATACAGCAGGCAGCAGTTGCTGCGGGCCCTCTTACGGGATCGATATTGTTGAAAACCCGGTTGACGGCGATGAAGTCATAGAGAAAGACGGCACGAAGTTTTTCATTGACAAAGATACAATTGAAAAGCTCAATGGCATGACAATCGATTTTGTTGATGACGGCCAGAAACAGGGATTCGTCGTCAACAACCCCAATCCGCCGACATGCGGACCAAGCTGCGGTCCTTCCTGCGGATAAGAAAATCAATCAGGCCTGACAACTACGCTATATCAGGGGACCGGAAAAGAAAACTTTCCGTCCCCTGTTTTTCTTTAAAATATCCTGAACCACTTTTTTGCATCCTTAAAAACACCTCTGCAACTTCAGGGTCAAAGTGAGTGCCGGCAAGTGAACTGATATGTTCAATCACTCTCTCTTTCGGCCATGCCGGCCGGTATGGACGGTCCGACGATAATGCATCCCATACATCAACCACTGCAAATATCCGGGCTGCAAGGGGTATCTCCTTTCCTTTAAGTCCCCTTGGATATCCTGTCCCGTCCCATTTCTCATGATGACAATACGGAATGTCAATAGAGGGCTGCAGATAATCTATCTTGCGTAACATATCATAGGCAAAATCAGTATGGCGTTTCATTATTTCCCACTCTTCATCCGTTAATTTATCGGGTTTCAGCAGTATACGGTCCGGGACTCCCATTTTACCGATATCATGCAGAAGCGCTCCCCATTTTATATGGACAAGTTCCGCATCTTTTATACCTAACTCCTGAGCCATGAACAGGGTTAATTCCGTCACCCTCCGGGAGTGTCCTTCAGTCTCTTTATCCCTCATATCAAGTGCATGTGACCAGCCTTCTATAGTGCAGTCGTAGGCCTGCACAAGCTCATTGCGCGAGTGCTGAAGGTCGTCAAAGAGAGCGGAATTGTCTATGGCGATAGCGGCCTGGTCGGCAATGGTATCAAGAAAATTCAGCCACTCTGTTTCCGCATCCAGGGAAGAGCGCTGAAACAGCTCCAGAACCCCCTTTACCATACCTCTGGCAATGAGAGGGACGGCAAAATATGATACAAAGTCCTCATTCTCAAAGTGTTCAGAGCGGGTAAAGCCATCAGGCATTTGTTTGAGATCAGGAATAGATATGATACGCCGCTCAGTTGCAGCATGTCCTGCATTGCTCTCCCCTAATTTCAATTTTGTATATTTCAGGGCATCTGAACGGAAACCTTTGCTGACCACGTATTCCAGCATCTGAGTCTTCCTGTTCAGGAGCAGTACGGTAGCGGCATTTATTCCCAGCTGAACAGTAACTTCGTTAACAAGATGCTCAAGGGTATCATGCAAGTCAAGACTGGAATTAACGGCTTTTTCAATCGAGTGCAGAACATTAAGGCGGTTCAACTGGCGCTGAATCAGTTCCTCGGCATGTTTGCGTCCGGAAATATCCCGGGCCACATGTATTATGTGAGTTATTTTTCCTGATTTTAAAATTGGAGAAGCCGAAATTGAGAGCCAGAGTTTCATATCCGGATGATATAGCTCTATCTCCTCAGTCTTCCCTGAAAGCGCACATTTCTTTAAAGGACAGTTATCCGGGGAAAGTTTACTGGCGTGAAAGACGCTGTGACATTTTGTGCCGATCAACTCCTTTACAGACACTCCCAGAAGTTTGCCCAGGGAGGCATTGGCTTTGATTATGTTACAGTCCATATCATGAATCGAAATCGCATCATTCATGGAATCAAAGGTATGTTTCCACCACTCATGGCTTTCCTGCAGGCTGCCCGACATATCATTAAAAGATGCTGTCAGTTCTCCTATCTCATCATTTGAGATTTCGGACAACCGGTATCCCAGCTTCCCCTTGGATATCTCCCGGGTACCTTTTAATAAATTCCCTATACGTCCTGTTACCCATCTTGAAGTAATGTACCCTGTTAAAACCATAAGCACTATGCCGGAGAACATAAATACAAGAATTGTCCGTATAACTTTATTTCTCCCTGACAGTATATCCACTGCGGGTATATGGACACTATAGACAGCTTTTAACTCATCATTAAAGACCAGGGGCCCGTAATTCGCTATGTGCACCGTTTTACTGTCATGCGCCACTTTCCGGGTAAACGATTTCCTTTGGACGGTCACTTGCCTCAGAATTTCAGGAGGAACTTTCATTTGAGCCCAGTGTGAGGTTGATTGAGCCATAACAACTTCCCCCTCAGTGTTATAGAGGACAACAGCATATCTGCTCAAGGCTTTTTCAACACCCATTTTGGCGGGTTCATTAAGGGCCCGGCCCGCGATAATAATACCGGGCCTTCCCAGTATATTGCCCGATACAACCCCGATGATATAAAATTTATTATTCAATATCTGCAAAGAAGACAAATGCAGTCCGCCGAGGCCCTCATTGACTATCTTCATGCCGGATAAGGATTTAAAAGAGATATCCTGATTATGAAAGAAGAGAGACGGCTTTTTCTCGTGATCCACAACAGCTATGAAATCCAGTCCCATACCTGTCTTTACCGACAGTAACAATTTTGCCAGTTCATCCCGGTTGTTTTCACCAAGCGCCTTTTCAACAGGGGGCATCTCAATTGCCAGCTTCAGACCCTTCCGGAGATCAGCCAATTCTTCGTTAATGTAATTCCTGACTGATGACGATAAATGGAGAACCTGTTCATCCATGTTTTTCTCCATAATCGAGGTGTTAATGCGCAGCATATACGGTATGAGAACCGCAAAGACCAGAGCCACAATAATAACAATGGGAAACGTCAACTTTAAAACGAGCTTATTGTATCCGGGCCTATTCACGATATTTTCTCAGGCAACACGCAGCTCTTTTTTTAGTGCTGTCAGGCCTTTTTTGACCAAATTTAAATTCCATGTTATCCTGTCATTTTTTGAAAAAATACAGGATAGTTTTCATTATCTTATCGGCATTCCCCCTGTTAAACCTGAATATTATGGTGGTGACAGGTAACTTCTCAGGAAATTGAGGCATCCTGAATCTCCCCCTTTGGAAAATGGAGATTGAGGGGGAGGAATTATAAATTTGAAGATTTATTTTTGCTTTTTAATTATCTGGAGCTCACACAGCATTTCGCCTTATTCTCTATCACGGGCTTTGCGCCGAGTTTGTAAATTATATTTGCCATAATGCAGAACCCTGTTAAAGCAAAAACGATCAGATTCAGACCGACAAGCCCTGTCAGGATCAGCCAGTATATGCTGTGAAAAGCAGCAAGCAGAGTCCCTGTGAGTGTAAAAACACCTGCGATAAGCCAGATTATCCTTTCCAGATACCACTTATCAGTTTTTGCAATATACATTGTTAAACCTCCTTCAGCCCACTCCCGTCAAGGGAGATAGAATTCTTTAATTCCTAATTCGTAATTCCTAATTCGTAATTCCTAATTCGTAATTCCTAATTCGTAATTCTTTCCTTATACATATAATAAAGAACCGGCACTAATGTCCTTGACAGCAGGGTTGACGCCACCTCTCCGGCCATCAGTGATATGGCCATGCCCTGGAAGATGGGGTCAAAGAGGATCACCGATGAACCGACTACCACTGCCGATGCCGTAAGCAGCATGGGCCTGAACCGGATTATCCCGGCCTGGACAACTGCCTCCTTGAGCGGCATCCCCTCCCTGAGCTGCTGTTCTATAAAGTCAACGAGGATAATCGAGTTCCTTATCACTATTCCTGCACCGGCAATGAAGCCGATCATGGATGTGGCTGTAAAAAAGGCGCCCATAAGCGCATGTCCCGGCAAAATGCCCACAAGGGAAAGGGGAATAGGCGCCAGGATCACAAGCGGTGTAATAAACGACTTGAACCAGCCGACAACCATCACGTAAATAATGACTATAACCGCTGCAAATGCAATGCCGAGGTCTCTGAATACCTGTAAGGTTATGTGCCATTCACCGTCCCATTTCATTGAATACCTGTCTTCAAGCCGGGGCTGCTTTGTGTCGTACTGTTTTAATTCATAACCTTCGGGAAGCCTGAGCTCCCTGATCTTATCCTTCATCTTCAGGATGGCATATACCGGGCTTTCCTCGGTGCCTGCTACGTCGCCTGTTACATACACAACCCGTTTGAGATTTTTCCTGTATCTCGTCCTGTCCTCAATGCCTCTTTCTACCCTGACAAGTTCTGAAAGGGATACGGGTTTGCCTGAAGCCGACAACATGCTTATCTCTTTCAAATCCCCGATGCTTGCCCTTTCAGAAAGCGGCGCTCTCAGAAATATCTCAACAGGCTCTTTTGTATCTTCAACATGGAGAAGGCCTGCCGGCATCCCGCCAAGCGCTATTCTAAGAGTCTTTGAGATACTCTCTGTGGTTATGCCGTGATAGGCCGCCTTTTCTTTGTCAACCACAAAGGTTATCTTTTCACGGCCGTCTTCAACATACCAGTCTGTATCAACAACCCCTCCGGTCTCTTCAAATATTGTTTTTATCTCTTCAGCGATCCCGATCTGCCGGTTGAAATCAGGGCCGTATATCTCGGCTACCAGAGTGCTCAGCACAGGAGGCCCCGGGGGGACCTCCACGATCTTTATATTTGCATTGTATTTCCTGCCGATCTCCTGGATTCCGGGCCTTATTCTCTTTGCAATGTCATGGCTCTGAGCCTTTCTTTTATCTCTGGGCACAAAGTTAACCTGTATGTCCGCAACATTACTTCCGGCTCTCAGGAAATAATGCCTCACAAGCCCGTTGAAATTAAAGGGGGCCGCAGTGCCGACATAAAGCTGATAATTCATCACCTCAGGAACCGTCCTGAGGTATACGCCGACCTCTGTCGATACCATGGCGGTCTGCTCAAGGGTTGTTCCCTCCGGCATGTCTATGATTACCTGCAGCTCGCTCTTGTTGTCAAAGGGCAGCATCTTTACAGTTACAAGCTTAAAATAAAGCAGCATTACCGAGCCGCCGAGGAGAAGGATTATCAGCAAAAAAGCGATCATCCTTTTGAAGCTGCTCTCAAGAAGGCCCCGCAGATTTTTTTCATAAAGCCGGTTAAAAAAGCCCATCAACCTGCCTTCCTCTTTTTCTCCGGCCGGTTGTTTCTTTGTCTTTTTCAGCACGATATAACTCAGCCAGGGGCTGATGATAAATGCTATCAGCAGGGATATCAACATTGCAGCAGATGCGCCGACAGGTATCGGACGCATATAGGGGCCCATCAGTCCCGATACAAAGGCCATCGGTAAAAGTGCTGCAATAACAGTGAATGTAGCCAGTATTGTGGGATTGCCCACTTCATCCACAGCCCGGATTGCTGTTTCCGGAGAAACGCCTTTTAATTTAAAATGCCTGTGTATGTTTTCTACAACCACAATAGCATCGTCGACAAGGATACCGATTGAAAATATAAGGGCAAAAAGTGTCACCCTGTTGAGTGTATAGCCGTACATGTAATTCACAAGTATGGTCAGCGCAAGGGTCACAGGGACAGCCACACCGACTATCAGGGATTCTCTGAGACCAAGCGCAATCGCTATGAGAATTGTAACCGAGATAGCTGCGATTAACATATGCTCAAGGAGGCTGTCGGACTTTTCTTTTGCCGTGTCTCCATAGTTTCTTGTTACGGCCACTTCAATTTCACCTGGGATAAGAACGCCTTTCAGCTCCTCTACCTTCTCCAGGGACCTGTCGGCCAGGAGTGTGGCATTTGTGCCTTTCTTCTTTGCTATCGCAATTGTCACGGCATCATAAAGGCCGTCCGGCTTTTGTTCCGAGGCAGGGCCGAATCCGGCCAGAACATAGTTTGAAGGCTCTTCAGGGCCGTCAATGATTTCCGCCGCATTTTTGAGATATACGGGCCTCCCGTCATAGACCCCGACAACCAGGTTGCCGACATCTTCGGCGCTCATGAAAAATTTGCCTGTCTCCACAACGAACTCTTTATTACCGATGACGAGCATTCCCGAAGGGAGAGAGGCATTGGCTCCCTTCAGCATCTTAAATATCCGGAGCGCTGATATGTTGTATGCCTTTAATCTCGAAGGCTCAAGCACAACCCTGAGCTGTCTCCTCTGTCCGCCGGTTATAGTGATCTCTGATGTATCCGGGTCCTTTTTTAATTCTTCCGCAACCTCATCAGCCACGCTTCGCAGCTCATATCCGCTGTAACGTTCACTCCAGAGTGTCAGAGAAAGGATCGGGACATCATCAATGGACTTCGGTTTTACGAGGGGCTCTGAAACACCGGGAGGTATCCTGTCATAGTTTGACATTAATTTATTGTAGAGTTTTACAAGGCTGTCCTCCATGTTTTCGCCCACATAAAATCTGACAATTGTAATAGCCGTCCCTGGTTTTGATATGGAATAAACATACTCAACACCCTTGATCTCCCACAGGAGTTTTTCCATGGGCTTTGTAACACGGTCCTCAACCTCTTTTGCAGATGCCCCTGGATACTGAACAAATACATCCACCATCGGAACGAGGATCTGTGGTTCCTCTTCCCTCGGCGTCACAATAATTGCAAATACTCCAAGCAGCAGCGCTGTAATAATAATCAGAGGTGTGAGCTTTGACATTAAAAATGTCTTTGCTATGCGTCCTGCAATTCCTGTTTTTTCCATTATCCGACTCTCCCTCCGTCCAGAGCCTTATCCACTCCTTTTACGATAATGCGGTCACCCTTATTCAGCCCTGAAAGTATCTCTATCATCCCATTATTTTTTTTGCCTGTCTTTACAAGCCTCAGAGTAATAACCCCCTCCTCATTCACTGCATAAACCCCTCTGAGTTCCCCCCTTGTAACCACTGCGTTTTCATCGACAAATATTTCAGACCTTTTCCCGACAGGGAACCTGGCCGCGGCATAAAAACCTCCACGTAATGGTTTTATGCTCTCTTCCATATCGATTTTTACCGTGAATGTCCTTGTAAGCGGATCTATCAGCCGGACTATTTCTCCGATCCTGCCTGTTGTTTTTATATTAAGGGCATCAATGAGTATTGCAACCGGCATCCCGGTATTGACAGAGGAAATCATCCCCTCGTCAACAGCAACCTCAACCCTGTACGGAGGCTCTTCAATAATGAACAGGGGTATGCCCGGAGCTGTCATGCTTCCAATATCTATTTTCTTCTCTGCAACAATTCCATTAACAGGAGACCTGATGATTGTATAATCCCTGAAAGCCTCTGCCCCGCTTAATGCAGCCCCTGCCCTTCTCAGGGATTTTTGCGACAGTTCGTATTCAAGTATTGCAACATCCCTCTTTGTTTTAATCTCATCAAACTCCTGCTCCGACACTGCCTTTTCTTCATAAAGCTTTTTAAATCTCTCAAAAGTTTTTTCCGCCAGTTTTTTATTTTCTTCAGCCATCGCCAATCCCTTATTTGCCTCTCCCAGTGCCTCCTCTGCCGCATGAACCCCGGCCTCAATATCAGGAGAATTTATCACAAGCAGGAGATCGCCTTTTCGCACCGGGTCGGATACCTTCACCTTAACATCTTCCACTACTCCCATTACTTTTGCTGAAACAAGAGAGGTATTTTTTGCCCTGACCGTTCCTGATGTCTCGTAATAACCGGTTATCTCAACCGGCATTACCTCTTCAATACCGACACCCTCAACCAGGGGTCTTTCAACTTCATGCTCACCCGGCTTGATCTTATCACCGCAGCCAAATAGCACAGATAATCCGGATATAAATGTGATTATAAATATCAGTTTTCTCATCCCACGCTCCTTTTGTTAATTACGAATTAGGAATTACGAATTACGAATTTAGATTATTTTTCATCTTCCTGCTAATTGATCCAATAATTTTTAGTAATTCCTCACAATCATTTAAAACTTTATCCGTAACATTCGATTTTAAGTACTCAGAATCTCTCAACAATCGTAGCCAATAATGTGTTTCTCTGGTCTCTTTATACGCAATAGACATCTTTGATAAAAAATCTTTTCCGGACTGGCCACCAATAGCTTCTTCAATATTTGCTCCGATAGACGTACCGCTCTTAAGAATCTGTTTTGACAGAACAAATTCTTTTTGCTCTTCTACAAGAAACTTGTAAAGTCTAATAATCCGTAATGCAAAGTCATAACTCTTTTGCTGAACAACATTATCACTTTTCATTTCATAATCCTCAATAATTCGTAATTCGTAATTCCTAATTCGTAATTCGTAATTCGTAATTCGTAATTCGTAATTCGTAATTCGTAATTCGTAATTCCTAATTCCTAATTCATTATTTCCAAGAGAATTCCGCTTTGATAATACAGCCCTGCAATTGAATTCAGATATTCATTCTCTGCTGCTACCGCCCCTGCCCGTGTGTTGTCAAGCATAATCTGTGTATCGAGGAGATCAACCATCGGCGCAAGGGAATTTTCATATCTTGTCCGGACGAGTCTGAGCGCTTCCTTCGACTCCTTTACCACAGCCCTTGCGAGGGAGAGATTCTGCTCCTTCTCTTTAACCCTTGTATAGGCTTCATTAATTCTGAAATTTATCTCTTTCTCCAGACCCGACAGACCCTCTTCCACTGCACGGGCTTTGGCTTTTGCTTCGCTGACCTTGTGATACTGCGAGCCATCAAAGAGATTCCATCTGAGAAACCCCATTAAGAGATAGCTTTCTCCTTCTGATGCAAATGGCCTTTTGTGGTCATACAGATTATAGCTGCCCCCTATTCCTGCTTCAGGAATGAATACGGACTTCTCCAGTTTTACGGCCTTCATGGCATTTTCATGCCTTAGCCGCATGGCGTTGAGGTCCTCACGGTTCTTTGCGGCATCAAGATAAACATTTATACTGTCTACCGGAAAGACCGGCTTGTCGCCGGAAACATCAACAGGCTCTGTCCTACCGAGCAAAAGTCCGAGAGCCCTTTTAGCTATATCGAGATTGCTCTCCGACATTATCATATTTGCTTCACTCTTTTTTATGGCAACCTCTGCCCTGAGCACATCGGAATAAAGTCCTGTGCCTGCATCATATCTGGCCAGGGCAATCCTTTTATGCTCTTCAGCGTCCTTTGTTGCTGCCTGAGCCGCACTTAAATATTCCCCGGATGTTTCAACCATAAGAAATGCCTTTATAACTTTAATCGCCACGTCTTCCTTTTTCCTGTTGTACTCTGCCTTTTTCGCATCCAGTTCCCTGTCGGACATCTCTATTCCCAGGTAAAGCCTTGGAACAAACAGGGGCTGCTCAAAACTTATTGATGTCTGAAAATCCGGGATATCATCAGGGGCGTTGAGAGAACTAATGCGAAAGTCCTCCTGGGTAAATCTCTCCTGGTTAAGTTTTGACATAAATGAATAGGTCGGGTTATTCGTTCTTGAAAATTTCTCCTCTATCCTGAACCTGGGATACAGGCGGCCCCTTGATACTTTTACATTAGCCTCCTGTGCCTGCACCGTCCATGTATATGTCTTGAGAGCGGGGTTTTCCTTCAGGGCTATATTTATGGCCTGCTTCAAAGAAAGCATTTCCGCACTTGCAGAATTCAGGGCAACAAATATTAAGGCAATGGCAAAAAACAGTTTTAATCTAAGTTTCATTTTACCCCCCTTCCCTCTCTATAATTTTATATAGCACATAATTTTCACAAAACCAATTTTTCATATTTTTTATCTGAACTATCATTTCTTCTGCCTTTTCCATTCCATGAACTCCTTCAGCGTCTTCATATCACATTTCCCTGCCTTTTTCTGAAATCTTGAACATTCTTTTAATGTTTTAAGGTCATCTTTGTATCTCGTCTCTTTTTTTAAATAAGTGCGTAATAAATCGAGCAGAGCCCTTCTGTCTCCCGGAAGGTCTCTGCTGATACTGTAAAACCTGAGCTTGCCGTCCCTTCTTTCTTCAAGAAAGCCGCCCTTATAAAGCAGCGACAGGTTCCTGGATATAAGCGGCTGCGAGGCGTTGATGATCCCCATAAGCTGACAGACGCTTAATTCCTTTTTATCAAGCAGCATCAAAATCCTTACCCTCTGCTCATCGGTCAGCAGCTTGAATATTTCAACCATCTTTTTCATATCAACATATTGACATGTGTTTATATGTTTTGTCAAGAAAAAAATGACCGGTCAAAAATAAAGTATTCCGGAAATTCAGAGGTGAGCAGTATTACGCGGGATGTTGATGAGATAATTTTATATTATTAATTATCTCCTCTAATGCCTTGGACCATACAGCATACCCCTTATCACTCAGGTGCACTCCATCATCGAGCAAATAGTCCTTCACCGGTCTGCCTGCCCTGTTAACAAAAAGCTTATATACATCCAGAAATTCTACCTTGGTATCCCTGAGCAGATATTTAAGGGAATCATTCACATTCCGGATTGATTCATCCGGGATAAAATCTACCGTGGTTGGCAGAAGGCTATGGATAAAGATTCGTGCCGATGGATAAGCAGTGGATAACCTTTCAAGTATCTTTTTGTATGAGTCAAAAAAATCAAAATCTTCCATTGCAACATTATTCAGCCCTGTCATGATAAAAATAAGGTCAACCGAAGAACATTCTTTTATTATTTTATCGATTCTTGCAAGGAGTCCTTCCACTGTCTCCCCGGCCACACCAAGATTTGCAACTCTATGAGCTGAAAACTTCTTTTGCCAGTCAAAGA
>BDSY01000091.1 GCA_002897895.1 bacterium BMS3Abin06 | reverse complement strand
AGTCGGGGGAATACTTGCAAACATAGAACGCCCCGCCTCTTTTATTTATGATAATTTAATTATTCAAAGCAACATAATTCATTCAGCGTATATTTCCGGGGTGAAAAGATTATTGTACGTGTCAAGCTCCTGTTCCTATCCTCGGTTATGCTCTCAGCCGATGAAAGAAGATTATATATTAGACGGGCATCCTGAACCTACAAATGAATATTATGCTGTTGCAAAAATCGCCGGAATGAAAATGGTAGAGGCATATTCCAGGGAATATGGTTTATCATTCATTACATTGATTTTCCCTAATCTTTTTGGACCGGGAGACAACTTTGACATAACCTCTTCCCATGTAATCCCGGCCTTGATCAGGAAAATATATGAGGCAAAGATTAATAAGTCGCCTGAAATCGAGATATGGGGCACCGGCAAGGCGAGGAGGGAGTTCTTATATGTGGACGATGTTGCCGACGCATGTCTGTATTTTATAGATAAATGTAAAGGCGGCGAGATTTTAAATGTAGGAAGCGGAAATGATATTACCATAAAAGATCTGGCAGGCATCGTTAAAGAAATAGCGGCTTATAAAGGATCACTTGTATTCAATACTGAAAAGCCTGACGGTATGCCCCGGAAATTATTAGATGTTTCCAGGATGCGTAAATTTGCATGGAGACCTAAAATATCTTTGGAAGAAGGAATTAAAAAAACTTTAGACTGGTACATCTCAAATTATCATACTACAGGAGATTGAGGATTCCGTGTTAAAAATAAGAATCGGAGACATACATATAGGCGATGAAGAGAAAAAAGCAATAAATGAAGTTCTGGAAAGCGGAAGAATTTCCGAACATGGAAAAGTCAGAGAATTTGAATCTGAATGGGCAAAGTATACAGGAAGAAAATATTCTGTTGCTACAAACTCCGGAACAGCTGCGCTTTTACTGGGGCTGCAAACACTCTTAAATGATAACCGGTTCTCCAAAATCAAAAAAGGCGGCAGGGTAATTACGTCTCCTTTAACCTATACGGCTACAAGTAATGCTGTTGTCCTTTCAGGCTTAGAACCCGTTTACGTTGACATTGACCCGGCTACTTTTACTCTGCAGACAGACCGGATTGAAGATTTATTAAAAAAAGGCGGGAAAAAATATTGCATGGTTCTGCCTGTTCACTTAATGGGGTATGTTAATGATATGGATGCAATCAACATGCTCGCTGAAAAATATGATTTGGTTACCTTTGAGGATGCAGCACAGGCGCACGGCTCAAAATATAAAGGAAAAATGGCGGGCTCTCTTTCGTTATTAGCTGATTTTTCATTTTATATAGCGCATAACATCCAGGCAGGTGAAATGGGCGCTGTTGTAACAGGGGATGCAAAGATTCAAAAGCTGGCAAAAAAACTCAAGGCAAACGGAAGGGTATGCTCTTGCGCTGTTTGTACAAGGTCCGAGGGCAAGTGTCCTTATAAAAATAAAGGTTTTGATCCAAGGTTTACTCATGAGTATATAGGGTACAATTTTAAAACAACAGAATTTCAGGCTGCCCTTGCGCTGAGCCAATTAAATAAAATCGACCGGATTATCAATCGACGCAGGTACAATGTAAAATATTTAAATGAGAAGCTGCTCGGATTTTCCGATATATTTCAATTGCCCGTATATTCAGAGGATGTCAGTTATCTTGCATATCCGATAATCATAAAAAGACCGAAAAAACTTCCGAGAAAGAAAATAATGCGGGAGCTTGAAAAGAAAGGCGTTGAGGTAAGACCTTTATTTGGTTGTATCCCGGCACACCAGCCGGCATACAGGTACTTAAAGAAGAAGTATGATAGAAAATTACCCAATGCCGATTATGCCGGGAGAAACGGTTTTTATATCGGCTGCCATCAGTACCTGACCGGAGACGACCTGGAATATATTGTTCAGGTATTCAATGAAGTATTGAAAGGCATCTGAAAAAGCATTGTACTAATCCATTAAATCAAATATGACAAAATCATCACTGGTAATCCTTACTCTTAACGAAATCGAAGGTATTTCAGCGCTTTTTGACAAAATTCCGTTTAATGAAGTTGACGAATCTTTTGTAGTTGACGGAGGATCCACTGACGGAACTGTCGAATTTTTTCGTGAAAGAGGGGTCAGGGTTGTTTCACAGAAGTCAAGAGGAAGAGGCGAGGCCTTCAGGATAGCTGAGAGAGAATCAAGCGGCGATTATCTGATTTTCTTCAGTCCTGACGGGAATGAAGATCCCGGTGATATTCCCGGACTTTTGAAGTTGCTTGACGAAGGATATGATATGGCCATTGCATCACGTTTTCTGCCCCTTGCCAAAAATGAAGAAGATGATCTGCGTTTCCCGTGGCGGGCCTGGGCCAACAGGGCGTTTACTTTTGTTGCTAATACGATCTGGAATAAAAATAAATATATCACAGACACTATCAATGGCTACCGCGCCATAAAAAAAGAAGCATTCAGAAGACTGAAAGTCGACGCTCCCGGATTTGCCATTGAATACCAGATATCAATCCGGGCTATGAAGCTGGGACTGAAAATTGCGGAAACCCCGACTATAGAGGGCCAGCGTATCGGTGGAGAAAGCACAGCCGAATCAATACCGACGGGTTTATTATTTTTACGGTTTTTATTCAGAGAAATAAAGATTGGCAGGAATCTCTGAATAAGGATGCTCTTGCTGCCGGACAATTCGCTTATTTGACTTTTAAGCGTGCAGTTTTTATAATAATATAATTATAAATTATGGCTTTTACTTTTTGCTTTACAACCTGTCAACTTTATTATAGAGGAGGATAATTTTGAGTTTAAAAATCCTATTGGCATCAATAGTTCTCATCAATTTCATATTTATTCCACATGCCTATGCATATATCGATCCGAATACCGGCGGATTCTTTTTCCAGACAGTGGCACCTTTTGTTTATGGTCTCCTGGGGGTAATAGTTGTTTTCTGGAAAAGGATAGTCGGGTTTGTAAAAGGTTTGTTTCGGCAAAAAAAAGACGTGAAAAATTCGACCAAGGATACATAATCTCTTTAGCCGGAAACAATTACGGCACAGCCCCCGTATTTGCTGCTTTCTTCTTTTACCAAAAGAAATGATAGTTAAAGAAGTATGTGTAAATTCAGATAATCTGCAATTTATTTCTTCATCCAATTTGCCCCTGAGTCCTGATTTCCGGACGAATATTATTATTGCGGGATACCGTAAGGGTCTGCCTGTATAATGGATATCCTGGGGATTTCGGCATTTTACCATGACAGCGCTGCATGTTTAGTCAGAGACGGCAAGATAATATCAGCAGCCCAGGAAGAACGCTTTACCCGAAAAAAGCACGACTCATCTTTTCCCCTGAACGCGATTAATTTTTGTCTTCGGGACAGTGGAATAACCGGTAAAGATCTGGACTTTGTAGCATTTTATGACAAACCTTTTCTTACATTTGAAAGGATACTGGAGACTTATCTGTCATATGCGCCGTTTGGGATACAGTCGTTTATCAAGGCCCTGCCTTTGTGGATAAAGAAAAAACTATGGATGAAAGAGGTTGTCAAAAAAGAACTGACAGGGTACGAGGGAAAAATTATTTTCCCTGAACACCATGAATCCCATGCTGCATCGGCATTTTTCCCGTCTCCCTTTCAGGAAGCTGCATTTATAACAATGGATGGTGTCGGCGAGTGGACAACTGCAAGTTACGGAATTGGAAAAGATAGCAATATCGAAATTCTGGCTGAAATAAAATTCCCCCATTCATTAGGCCTGCTTTATTCAGCCTTTACATATTATACAGGCTTTAAGGTCAACTCCGGGGAGTATAAAGTCATGGGGCTTGCACCATACGGAGAGCCGAAATACAAAGATATGATCCTGAAAGAACTGATTGATTTAAAAGAAGACGGTTCTTTCAGGATGAATATGGATTACTTCAATTATTGTGCCGGTCTGACAATGACGAATGAAAAGTTCCATAAATTATTCGGCGGTCCTCCACGGAAACCGGAGTCAAAACTGACACAGAGACATATGGACCTTGCGCGTTCGGTACAGGAAGTCACGGAAGAAGCAGTGCTTCGAATGGGAAGGCATATTCATAAGGAGACCGGGCAAAAATACTTATGTCTTGCCGGCGGGGTCGCTTTAAATTGTGTGGCAAACGGCAAATTATTACGTGAGGAGATATTTGAAGATATCTGGATACAGCCTGCGGCAGGCGATGCCGGAGGCGCACTGGGAGCAGCGCTCTTTACATGGTATCAGTATCTGGGGAACAAGAGAAGCGCGGATGGCAAAAAAGATTTTCAGCAGGGATCGTATCTTGGGCCGAAGTTTGAGAAGGGTTATATTATTGATTATCTGAAAAGTAATAACATACCTTACACTGAATTAAGTGATAAAGAAATGCCGGAAAAGATAGCCGACTTGATTGCAGGCGAGAAGGTAATAGGATGGTTTAACGGAAGGATGGAATTCGGTCCGCGGGCTTTGGGTGCGAGATCAATAATCGGAGACGCCAGGTCTTCCGGAATGCAGGAGACAATGAACCTGAAGATAAAATTCCGGGAGAGCTTCCGCCCTTTTGCTCCTTCAGTGATAAAAGAGAGGGTCTCGGACTTTTTTGAAATTGAGAAGGAAAGCCCTTATATGCTTCTGGTGGCTCCTGTTAAAAAGGAGATTCGGAGGGAAATGACCGAAGAAGAGCAAAAACTCTTCGGGCTTGAAAAACTTCATGCAGCCCGTTCCGGCATCCCCGCGATAACCCATATCGATTATTCCGCCAGGATTCAGACAGTTGACGGCGAATATAACCGGATGTACTACAGGATGATAAAGAAATTTGATGAAAAATACGGATGCCCGGTAATTATAAATACTTCATTCAATGTTCGTGGTGAACCCATAGTATGTACCCCTGAAGACGCATACCTCTGTTTTATGCGGACAAATATGGATTATCTTGTGCTTGAGAACATTCTGTTAGACAAAAAAGATCAGAAGCCGCTGGAAAAAGACACAGACTGGCAAAAAGAATTCGAACTGGATTAGGAGAAAGAAGTGCTTATTGAAGAGATAAGAAATATAAAAAGCGAAAAAAAGGACCTGAGGAGCTTCGGTATAACGATCGGGGTTGTACTCGGTATATTGGGCGGGGCCCTGTGGTGGAAGGGAAAAGATACATATGATATTTTTATAATTCTGTCATCAGCATTTGTATTCTTCGGCTTGGTCCTGCCTGCTGCATTAAAGCCATTGCAGAAGGCATGGATGACTTTTGCAGTGATCCTGGGCTGGTTTATGACAAGGGTGATTTTAAGCGTGTTATTTTACCTTGTTTTTACTTTCATCGGGGGAGTTTCAAGACTGTTCGGCAAGAAGTTTCTTGATCTTGAAACGGATAATTCACAGAAAAGTTACTGGATTCCAAGAAAAAACAAACCGCTTGACAGAAGTGACTATGAAAGACAATTCTGAAAATGATAATAGTTCAGCCGTCAGTATTCAAAGGAGAATTTTGTGAATCCACTATGTGTCTTAATATATCCCAAAACAGCGGAGATCGAATTTTCCCGTCCTGATGTCCCGTATTCGATTCTTTTTATCGGAAGCTACCTGAAAGCCAAGGGAATCCGGGTTAAGCTGTTTGATCAGCGTATATCCTCTAACAAAGAGATTCTCCAGTATATAGAATCAAATCCTGTTACTCATGCAGGACTCTCAACCATGACCGGTCCGCAGATCATTTTTGCGATGGAGCTGAGCCGGAAGATCAGACAACTTCGACCGGAAATAAAAATCATCTGGGGAGGAATTCATGTAACCGTAGCTCCGGGGTCGGTGCTGAAACAGGATTTTATCGACTATATCGTATATGGTGAAGGAGAAGAGACTCTCCTTGAATTGCTGCAAAACCCGGACAAAGGATCAATCAAAGGAGCCCTTCGGGGGGATGATAATCTTGAAAATCTCGTACCTCGTGAATTTATGGATATGGATACGGTTTCTCTTGACTGGTCGTTAATAGATCCCCAAACATATATTTCGGTGCGCGACGGCCGCCGGTATATTTCTTTTGTAACATCGCGTGGATGCTCATTTAAATGCCAGTACTGTTACAACAGCGTTACTAAAAGCCGGTGGCGCTCATGGAGTGTTAATAAGGTGCGGCAGGAGCTGGAAAAAATCCTGGCGTTCAATGTTTCTTACATTTCTTTCATGGACGATAACCTTGCTGTTAATGCCAAATGGCTTGCAAGTGTTTGTGAGGTTCTGGAAGAAAAGGATGTTCTCTGGTACGGCGACCTTCGGGCCAATATGGTCACCCATGAAAATATGGATAAATTTAAAAACTGTACCATGGTTTTTGTAGGGGCCGAATCCGGTTCTCAACGCGTTCTTGACGATATCCGGAAACGGATCAAAGTAGATGATATTTTTAATGCTGCCAGGGTGATGCATGAACGGGGCATGACAGGAACCTTCAGCTGGATAATCGGGTTTCCCCGGGAAACAAAAGAGGACGTTCTGGCGACGATAAATGCTGTAAGAAAAGTTTCCGTGATTATGCCTGCCGCAGTCCAGCGGCTCAAAATATTTTCCCCGTATCCGGGCTCACGCCTTTACCAGGATACTGTGGAAAAGGGATATCGCCCCCCCGCGACCCTGGAAGACTGGGGCAGATATACCCGTGAACACTGCGATCTGCCTTATATTAAAAACCCCTGGTGGTATAAGTGCATCAGCTATGTAACATTTTTCAATTTTTACAGCCAGACCGATATAATAGGAAGCATCGGGAGCAGCAAACCTGTTTTCCGGCCGGTTATAGCTATTTACAGACTCTTTTCAACTTTCAGATGGAAAAAGAATTTCTTCAGCTTCCCGCTTGAGTTTATGGTTCTGGATTTGCTGCGGAAAGTTTATATGAAGGTTATGAATTAAATACGGTTCACGGTTACCGGTTTACGGTTGACGGTTAAGAAAGAACAACTTGCAGTTGTTTTAAAAAACCGTGAACCGGTAACTGTGAACTGGTAACCGTCTTTAAGGAAATTATGGGCTCTTCTTTTGAAGATTTAGAAGTATGGAAAAAATCGTGCAGGTTGGCGGTTAAACTATATAAATTATTAAGAGATTGTCGTGATTATGGCTTGAAAGATCAGATGCTGCGCTCATCAGTATCGATTCCATCAAATATCTCGGAAGGAAGTGAAAGGAATAGCATTCCGGATTTCCGGAGATTCTTAAATATTGCAAAAGGTTCGGCTGCGGAGCTGAGAACACAAGTTTATATTTCACGAGAGGTCAGGGTACTGTCTGATAGTGACGCGAAAGAACTCATTCAAGAATTGAAGTCTATTTCAAAAATGCTTCAATCGTTGCATAACTCATTGAAAAACCGTGAACCGTGAACCGGCAACCGTGAACTGTTTTTAATTATCATGAAAAAAAGCCCCTTCAATAAAAGTGTAATCATACTTCTCATAGTTATCGCGGTTTATTCCGTGTTTTGTCTTACCGGGGACCGGTATGGCAGGTTAACAGCGGATTCCATGCTCTATTTCAGTATTGCGCAGAAATATTTAGCCGGTGACTTTCAGAATGCGATAAATGGATACTGGGGACCGCTTCTTGCCTGGTTATTAATTCCATTTTTATATTTCGGCGTCAGCCATGTCTTTGCAATAAATGCAATTAATTTAATATTAGGGATTCTGACTATCACAGGCGTATGGATACTGTCCGGCAGATTTGAAATAACAGAGAAGATAAAGGTCATTTTAATGATTTGCCTGCTTCCGATAGCGCTGAAATTTTCATTGGTCCAGCCAATGGATTTTCTTCTTGTATGCATTCTTATTTTCTATCTCGCTATTGTGTTTAACCGCGATTATTCCAAAAAGATCAATTCCGGTTTATCCAGCGGGATATTGGGGTCTCTTGCGTATCTTACCAAGGCCTACGCATTTCCTTTTTTTATCGTGCACTTTTTTATTATTAATATATTGCACTACTTCAGAAATGCCACAAAAGAAGACAGGAAAAAGGTCTTGAAAAATGCCCTTGCGGGCTTTGTGCTGTTTTTTTTAATCAGTGGTGCGTGGATTATGGTTATAAGTGATAAATACGGTTACTATACTTTCTCCACAATGAGGAAGACCAATTTCAACGCCCCCGGCCCTGAGGCAATGGGTGGAGGACTTGAATTCGGCGTGCCTGTATTTTATGAAGGTTTTTTTGAGCCGCCCAACGAGACGGCATTTGTGGTCTGGGAGGATCCGAGTTACCTGAGAGGGAATCCCTGGAGCGTGTGGCAGTCATGGAGCCACTTTTGGCATTTTATCAGATTAATATTAAAAAACGTTTCCGACGGTTTAAGCATATTTGAGTCTTTTTCAACACTTTCCATCGCAATTATCATTGCATATATATTATTTCTGTGTGTAAGGCATGAAAATAAATTACTCTCCCGCGGTGTTTTGCTTTATCCATTATTTACAATAATTCTCTTTTCAGGAGGATATCTCCTGTTTCATTTTGAGGAAAGATATGTATGGCTATCTAATATCTTGCTGTTACTCATGGGTGGCTATGTGCTGAATGTATTATTTCAAAAAGACTTTTTTAAATCTAATTTAAGAAAAAACATCTTAATAGTATTTTTTATTATCTCTTTCATCTTTGCTCCTGTAAAGTATATCATGCAGGTAAGCAGGGGGGGGATGGAAAGGGATATGTATTATTTAAGCACTGAATTAAAGCAATATAATATTAAAGGGAATATTGCTTCAAACAGGGAGTATGTTCCTGTCCATGATGCCTGGCACAAAACCTTTCGCCTGGCATACTGGTTGAAGGACAGGTACTATGGTCAGCGCGGTGAGAATATAAGCGACAAGGAACTGGAAGGTGAATTAAAAAAATATAATATTGATTATTACTTTTTCTGGGGTGAACCGAATAAAATTCCTCAATTTCTTTCAGATTATAGAGAGATAACCAACGGTCAAATTCCCGGATTGAAAATATATTCTTTGAAAGAAGAGAAGCAATAATTAATTGCAATGAAATGAAAAAAGATAAGCGAATAGTGTTTTTTATTATTATTTTTTACTCTTTGCTTTTTTTAGGGGTTCTGGGTTTTTATGTTGCAGATCCATTTGATAATGAATGTGTATCGGGAAATTGCCGGAATGGTTATGGCACTTATATATATAACAGTGGAATGAAATATGAAGGTGAATGGAAAAATGGTATAAGACATGGACAAGGAACATTAACGTATCCTCGTGTATATAAATATGTTGGTGAATGGAGAAATAACAAAAAGGATGGACTCGGAACAATTGTCTATAATAAAGGGGCTCATTATATAGCCAGGTATGAAGGGGAATGGAAGAATGGAAATATGCACGGAAAAGGGACAATTATTTATCAAGATGGAATTCAGTTCATTGGGGAGATGAAAAATTCTAATAAAGACGGGAGAGGAATAGCTACATATCCAGATGGGAGGATATTTAAGGGTGAATGGAAAAATGGCCGGTTAAACGGGAAAGGAACCATTATATATCCCGATGGGAGAATATTCAGGGGTGAATGGAAAAACAACAGGTTACACGGGAAAGGAACCATTACATATCCCGACGGGAGAGAACTCGAAAGCGAATTAAAAAACGAAAGACTGAATTAAAAAACGACAAGTTATAAGTAGACCAACCATTATTTTTAGACAATAATTTTTTTATATACCCATGAATAAATTTTGCTTCTTCCGAGTTTAGAGTGATAGTAGATTGAAAAATTCAACGGATATATATAAAACTATACTCCAAAAACTGGAGGGAAGGCAATGCAAGATAAAGAATTATATCAGCAGCTGTTAGGATTAAAACAACCTTGGAGAGTATCAGAAGTTGAAGTAGATTTTGAAGTACACAAAGTGGATTTATGGGTTGAATGGCCAAAGGAGGAGCAAGCTTCATGTCCTGAATGTAAGAAGCAACACATTATTTATGACCACAGGGGAGAACGGCAATGGAGACATTTAGACACTATGCAATTTCAAACCATATTGCATTGTAGGATACCAAGGGTCAAGTGTTTGGAGCATGGAGTAAAGAGCATAGAAGTGCCTTGGGCTGGGAAGAAATCACAATTTACGGCATTATTTGAGCGTTTAGCGATAGATGTGTTATTGGGCTGTCAGAACCAGACAAAAGCAATGGAGCTGTTAAAATTAAGCTGGTATGAAGTGCATCATATACAAGAGAAAGCAGTGCAGAGGGGGCTTGAGCGAAGAGGGAAAGCAAAGGTTAAACATTTAGGCATAGATGAAAAGAGTTTTTTAAAAGGTCACCGTTATGCCACAGTAGTTTCAGATTTAGATCAATCACGGGTACTTGATGTTGCAAAAGACAGGAAAGAAGAGTCGCTTTCGGGGATAATCAATAAGATGCCGGAGGAACAAAGGGCAAAGATTGCGGCAGTGGCGATGGATATGTGGGAGCCGTATATGAATGCAGTACGGGCCTTATTGCCTGAGGCAGATATAGTGCATGATAAGTTTCACATATCGAAACACCTCAGTGAAGCTGTAGATAAAGTAAGAAAGACAGAGAATAGGGCTTTGCTTAAGGCAGGGGCAGAAGATCTGAAAGGTACCAAATACTTATGGCTGACTAATCCGGGTAAATGGACGAAGGAACAAAAAGGATTATTCAAGGAATTGCAAGATAAAGGGTTGAAAGTGGGGCGTGCTTGGGCGATCAAGGAGATGTTTTCAGACTTATGGGGGTATAGGTATGAGAAAGTGGCAAGGAACTTTTTCAGGAAGTGGTATTGGTGGGCAACGCACTCACGATTAAAACCGATAGCAAATGTTTCAAAGATGATTAAAAGGCATCTTGAAAACATATTGACGTATCTTAAACACAGGATTACTAATGCAGTGGCTGAAGGTTTAAACAGTAAGATTCAGCAGATAAAATCGGCAGCAAGAGGCTTCAGAAATTTTAAGAACTATAGAACGGCTATATTGTTCTACTGTGGAAAGCTTGATATGTATCCACAGAAAACTTTGTAGAACCTAAATTTTTTTTAAAAACTGCTCTATACAGTATTCATAGCATTTTTACTTTATTAAACAGGAAATTCATTTTCCACTGGCTATGAAAATATCTTTTTCGCAGCTTTTTCGGTTAGTTTTTGTAGTGTTTTCCCTTTATCTAATGGGAGATGCGTTCTATCGCTGGGACGGCTTCAGTTATTATGCCCCGTTTTCAGAATTCCTGCCGGCTGTTGCCCTTACTTCTATTCTCTGGAGCATTGTAGCAGTGTTTGTGACCGTTCCGGTCTGGGTGTCTTTCAGGATATTAATCCGGGCGTTTCGGATTTTTGAATTGAAATTCGAGCATTTATTATTGTACATAGGGGTCTTCGTGCTCCTTGGAATATTAGCCTGGATAGGAAAAAAAAATCTCTGGCCTTATGTGCAAACAACCCTGCAGGTAAAACTCATGGTTTTTGTTTTTGCCGCAGTCTTAGCGGCACTTCCGGCATGGCTGTTTCGTAACAGGGCGGAGAAAATAACCGGTATTATCCGGGAACGCATTACTCCTGTAGTATGGTTGTTTGGATTGTTTGTCTTGTTTTCTGTGCCGCTTGTAGCGTATCGCTTGTGGTCGATGCAAACGGATAAATCAGGACCACTGGTGAAAAACGAATCTTCCGTAACAGACAAAGATCGGCCGAATATTATCCTGGTAACATTTGATGCGCTTGCAGCGCGTGATATGTCGGCATATGGTTATGGCAAGGAAACAACACCGTTTATAAACAGGTGGTCGGAAAATGCTACGGTTTTTACTATGGCTGAAGCCGGGAGCAATTTCACCACGCCGGCAGTGGCCGGCCTTATGACCGGCAAGAGAGTCTGGACCCATCAGACTTATCAGATAGAGGGCGCTACGCCGATAAGAAGCAAAGTTGAAAGCCTGCCGGCAGTGCTGAAAAATAATGGATATTTTAATATAGCTCTCGTAGTAAATCCTTTTGCATCAGTCAAAGTATTGGGCATGTCCGGGAGTTTTGATATTGCCCCCCCTGCAACCGAGTTTTGCACATCCGCTTCTTTGTTCGGGTGGAAATTCGGAATTGTTGATGTGATGCTTTACCGGGCATTCGGCGACAAAATAAGAATGCACAACTGGATTTTAAAAAATGATTTTATTTTCAGCAAAGTTCTCAATCTGGTTTCACGAAACATCTCTCAGACAACTGTTCCACCTGATAAGGCATTTAATAAATTTATAGAAATTATTGATGGTAATCTTCCAAAACCCTTTTTTGCATGGATTCATATCTTTCCACCCCACGATCCTTATCTGCCCCCTGAGCCGTACAAGGGAGAGTTCAATCCTTCTCTGGAATTAAGATCATACAAGAGCCAGGAAAAGTTAATAGAAGAGTCATATAAATATCTCTTTCAATACCAGCCGTTTCCGGAAGAAATGCAGACGGCAGTCAACCTGATGAGAGATTATTATGATGAATTTATTACATATATTGATAATAAATTCGAGGACTTTATCGAGGAATTAAATAAGAGAAAAGTAGAAAATACTGTAATTATATTGTCGGCGGATCATGGAGAAAGTTTTGAACATGGTTATTTAACTCACGGAGGCCCTTTTCTTTATGAACAGGTTACGAATATTCCGCTTATTATAAAAAAACCCGGACAGAGAAAGGGTCAAACAGTGGATACCCTGGTGGAGCAGATTGATATTCCTGCTACAGTTCTGGATCTGGCTGATATACCTGTGCCGTTATGGATGGAAGGACGTTCATTAGTACCGCTTATAGATGGGGGAAGACTTACTCAGCAGCCTGCATTTTCCATGAATTTCGAGGAGAACCGGAGCCGCGGGCATCAGATTGAGAGTGGGAGTATTGCTGTTTGGGACGGTGATTACAAACTGATTCACTATCTCGAAAACAAGGGATCTTTACTTTTTAATTTAAAACAGGATTCTGAAGAGCAAGACAATCTCATTAATAAGGAGCCTGAAGTTGGCAAGCATCTTCTCGATTTAATTCAGGATAATCTAAAAAATGCAAATGAGAGAATAAGGAAGGAAAAATATGATTAATAAAACAATAAATTTGTTTAACTCAAATATTATCCGTACAATTTTTGATTCAGTTATTAACGCATTATATAAGCATTATATAAAACCCGGTAAATTGTACATGTATAATTCCTTTATCGTATTAGCAAAAAGCTGAATTTTTAAGCTATACTTAATATTTAATCATAATACCTTGCAATGCACCACGATTAATGCATAAAAATCATGTAAATAAAACTTTTATTTACGACAAATTAGCCGCACGGAATAAATGGGATGACTTTGCAAATGAATATGAAACTGCACGTCGTTTGCAGCTCATTTTCGGGAAACTGATTGATCCGTCTGAACTGAAAAATAGACTGTTTCTGGATGCAGGAAGTGGAGGTGGGCATTTTTCTCATGCCGCAGAAAACCTCGGAGCAAAAGTAGTTTCTTTAGATGTTGGTCTTAATCTGCTTAAACAGGTCGGAAAGAAGTGCAACAGCAAAAAGATTTTAGGAAGTGTTTTAGATTTGCCTGTCAAGAAGAACCATTTTGATATTGTCTTAAGCACGGAAGTTATTGAACACACACCTGATCCTGTTAGCGCGCTCCAGGAATTGTCTGCCGTTGTAAAACATGGAGGGTTCTTATTGGTAACTGTTCCGTGCCGCTTGTGGAGTCCTGTCGTAAAATTGGCCACGTTGCTAACATTAAGACCTTATGAAGGATATGAGAATTTTCTCTGGCCTCGAGAGATCAGGCATGCCCTTGAAAGGCTGGGTTTTTCTATAGAAGCACTTGCAGGATTTAATTTCTGTCCATTTTTTTCTGAAAAGATAGATGGCCTTTTCAGTTTTTTTGATAAAGTTTACGGGAAAAGTATGCCGTGGCTTATGGTTAATATTGCTGTGAAAGCCCGCAAAATATAAGTCTTGTAAAGTTGATTTAGGAGTTTATGAAAAGATGATGATATCAGTGGTCATCCCGGCATATAATGAAGCCGGGAATATAAAAGTAATCTCTCAAAAAATTGCGGATCAATTGGAGAAAGTATATTCTTATGAAATTATCTTTGTTGATGACGGAAGTACGGATTCAACTCTCAGGGAAATAAAGGAAGTTGCAAAAAATAATGCCTCCGTTAAATATATCTCTTTCTCAAGGAATTTTGGTCATCAACGGGCCTTAAAAGCCGGGTTAGACCATGCCGGGGGAGACTGTGTAATAAGTATGGATGCTGATTTACAGCACCCCCCGGGATTGATAACCGGGCTTATCAAAAAATGGAAGGAAGGCTATGATGTCGTATATACGGTTAGAAGAGATATTCAGGATATTGGTTTTTTTAAAAAGATAACGTCGAAAATTTTTTATAAACTTATAAATAAGATATCTGATGTTGACATACCATTAGGTTCCGCAGACTTTAGATTGCTGGATAAAAAGGTTGTTAATGAATTGAGAAAGTTCAGGGAAGACGGGCTTTTTATAAGGGGGCTTGTTTCATGGTTAGGATATAATCAGACAGGTATTGAATATGACATACAAAGCAGGCATTCCGGTTCATCTAAATACACATTGGGGATGATGACCTCTTTTGCCGTGCAGGGCATTACATCATTCAGTATAGTGCCTTTAAGAATATCTGTCATGGTTGGTTTTTTTATTTCTTTTTGTTCATTCTTATACACAACTTATGCATTAGTCACAAAATTCTATTTTAAAACAGCACTGCCAGGATGGACGTCTATATTAATTTCGGTCTTGTTTTTAGGGGGGATACAGTTAATATTTCTTGGCTTGATCGGTGAATATTTAGGGAAAATGTTTATTCAAACAAAAAACAGGCCCAATTATGTGATAAAAGAGAAGAGCTTATAATAAAAAAATCTAATTTCACATTCTTATTGCTTTAGAATTTTCAAGTAGTTTTTCTTAAAACAATTTGTTTTGGTCAAGTCCTTATTCCCCTGTAAAAATGAGAAGTCTCATATCAGGCCTTTACTGAGAAAAATAGAAAAAAGAGAGGGCAACCTGATTTTTAAATATATAATAAGCCTGTCCAAAAGACTTATTTTATAAGGATGGAGTTTTTAATTACAGATTATTTTGGACAGCTTTGGTAATTTTTACAAAATGAATTTATTCGCATTTACGAAAAAAACATCAATCTACTGCATAATTGTTCTTCTTCCCTTTTTACTTTTTTATTGGATGATTCCCTTTATATCTAACATGACGATTGGAAATGATTATCTGGAATTTCCAATCAAGCAACAAATGGAACTTCTTTTCTCTATTAAAACCGGCTCTTTCCCTCTTTATGTGCCGGGCTTTGCATCCGGTCATTCTTCTTCCGCCTTAACTCTGGGGCAGGTTTTTTATCCTGTTTCATATCTTGCATCAATATTACCCGGTTACTGGGAAGGCAAACTGATTGATGTGAATAATTTTCTCAAATTGCTGTCTCTCGGACTTGCCCAGATGGTATTGTTTGCATTCTTAAGAAAGATAAAGCTTAATATGCTTTTTTCATTTATTATTTCTCTTATCACTGTCTATAACCTCCGCATCCTGGACCTGTATCGTTATGGGCCGGCCCTGGATGCCTATACAACACACTTCCTTCTTTGTATTGCAATCGGCTGGTATTTTGTTGATCCCAGAAAGTGGATTGGTCCTTTGTGCATAATAGGGACAACGTATTTACTTGTTGTCAGCGGCCATCCTCAGATGATGTATTATGGCCTTCTTGGTGCAGGCTTGTTCACGCTTATCATCCCCTTTTTTTTATCAGATATACTGCATGACAAACAGGTTGATTATAAAACGGCCCTCCGGTTTTGGTTGAAGGTCGGATTTTGCATATGTCTGGGAATAATGCTGTCATCCGTCTATATTCTGCCTTTCTATTTTGATTTTATATCCATGAATATAGACCGCTTGGGTCAAAACTATGGATGGGCGAATGAAGGGCTGGACACTTTCATGGGTACAGTGAACAATTTTATTCTTCCTCTCCGCTCAGAGGCGCACAGCGCATTCGGGGGGTCATCACTGATTCTCATGGCAGCAATTCTTCCGGTACTTCTGCTTTTCAAAATAAAAATTCCCCGTTCTGTCTGGGCCATCTGGGGTCTGTTGATGATTATGTTTCTTTATATACAGGGACCCCGTACCCCGGTTCACAGACTTGCGTGGGAGTATTTGCCATTGGCATCGTCTTTCAGGGTTCCCGGACGGATTTCCATGATTATGCCTGTCTTTATAATGTTGCTGTTGGCATGGATAGTAAAAGAAAATACATATTCCCTGAAATTAAGACGGTTATCTCTTACGTTAAGACCCTTGAGCATACTTGCATGTACTTCCTTGTTATTAATAATAAGTTACTATTTGTTGTATATTACAGGATATCACATATTCTCTTTATCAATATTCAAGGATTTATTCCACCCCTACACTGCCGGCTACTTTCTTAATATGCCCTTTTTATGGATTGAATTTATAGTAATCATATTGGGGATCGTTTCATTAATAGCTCTGGTTATTTATAGTGTGCGTACCGGCGCAACCAGGGCGCCGGGTATTTTATTAATTGTAGTGATAGTTGTCCAGATGGGAATTGTTTTGAAATACAGGGCAGCGTTCTGGATTGAAAAAAAATATGAATCACCGACTTTTGAAGAGATGCAAAAACAAAAGAGAATCAAACTGGACTATCTATACTATCCTGGAGGAGGGATGCATTCTTCAGTTGTTAATATCCAGCTTAAGCGTTCTTTCATGGAGCCCTTTCTGGGAAAAATATTTACCCGGGTTATACCGGTAGACAGCCGGGATGATGCTTATAAGAGGATGGAGCGTAATCGTCTGCCCCAGGAGGTTTTTATTGAGGGGTCCGGTCCGGAAAAGGCAAGGGCAATAACCGATGGGGCAAAAAACATGAAGAAGGGCACTGTGAAACTGGTTTACAGTTCATTCAATCGAATGGAGTTTCAAGTCAATTCTCAGTCTCCTGCGTTCTTCGGATTATCCTATCCATACACGGGTTACTGGAGCGCATGGGTAAACGGGGAAAGAGTCCGGGTCTATCGGGCTAACGGGGCGGCGCATGCAGTTGAAATCCCTGCCGGGAAGAGCTTGATAGAATTCAGGTACTGGAGCAATGCTTCCTTCTGGGGGATGGTTATTAGCTGTGCAACGTTTGCAATAATCGGGTTTTTTGTCTGTTTTCGCGGCTTGAGTGGTTTGCCAAGAATTACAGGGATAATTGTTATATTAATCATAAGTACAGGTGGATTTATGATCTGGTACAATAGCCTGTACACTGGTAATAATCTTGAAACAGAATACACCTGGACATACACTCCTTCTCCGAAAACTCCAAATCTCGCCTACGGCAAGAAAAATTGGCTGGGATATTCTGCTACCTCTTCACATTGGCAATTCCCCTGGACAAAATGGCATTACCAGCAGCAGGACTTGTATGTCAGCCGGTTTGTAGACGGTGATTACAGCCCGGGGTCCGGCTTCTCAACCCGGCCAAGTGATAATCCTGACTGGTTTTTAGATCTGAATCGTATTCAGAGGATTAAAACAATTCTTTTGTTTGAGAGCAGCCAGGGTCAGTCAGTGAATGCCAGGCCTTTATATATAGCGCTGTCAAATGATGGCAATAGTTGGAGCA
Organism: bacterium BMS3Abin06; assembly: GCA_002897895.1. Taxonomy (GTDB): domain Bacteria; phylum Nitrospirota; class Thermodesulfovibrionia; order UBA6902; family UBA6902; genus BMS3ABIN06. Next base: position 60,339 of record BDSY01000091.1, on the reverse strand, counting down.
ATGTAGGTTCTGTAATATCTCGGGTAAGGCGTGATGGTCCTACGCGCATCGTTTTTGAAAGGCCGCAAGCTGCACGTTATATCAGGATAAAGGCATCAGGGAAAAGCATATTATCATTTGACGAAGTAGAAGTTTACGGTCCGCCTGTTGACTCACCCCCCCCACAATAAAAAATCACAATGAACTACCCCGCCGCAAGCGGACGGGGTCTTTAAAAGCAATGAACGCCCCAAGGGGCGGGGTATTAAACCCGGGCTACGCAATAAAATATTTGACAAAATAATAAAATAAAATGGTATAATAAAAAAATCATATAGCTAAATATTCCTCAGTTGTTCAAAAATTAAATAAAAGGAGGGTTAAAAGATGAGAAAGACAATATTACTATTTTTAATGGTGGGGATATTACTTATCGGAGTTAATCTCTACGCAGCAGGAGACCTTATTGTAAACGGTAAGCTTGGTGTCGGAGTAAGCACTCCTACCCGTGCAATTGATGTAGAAAACACAGACCAGACTGCACTTAATGTTAATGCAATTAAAAGCACAAACACCTGGTTAAATGGAACATTCATAACAGATAGTATTAATTCATCCGATGCCGGATCAAACGCTTTCGTTGTGTGGCCTTATCATTATGCCATAGGTTCAACAGGCGGTATTATGAGAGGTGCATTGTTTAATGCAGAACTTAGAGGGTCTGGTACGATGAGCGCTATTGCCGGGATGCAAAATCAAATAGTGATAAAAACGGACAGCGGAGATTATACCATTGACACTGTTACAGGGAATGAATTACTTTTGACAAATGGTGGAATAGCGTCCACAAATAATCACACTATTACGAACTTCTATGGTATTCATTCTTATGGTACTAATGCAGCACCAGGCTATGCCACAACCAGCGGCACTAACTGGAGGCATGCATATTTTGAGAATTTCCCTGATTTTGGCGGAACTATAACAAACGTTGCAGGACTCTGGGTAGATCAGCAGACAAGAGGAACAAATAATTATGGAATAGTCCTGAATGGCGATGGCGCTGGTGCGGATATAGTTTTTGGCGCAACCCAGGAAGCAAGCATATACTCAAGTGCCGGAGAACTGTGGGTAAAAGATGGATTGGGAAACACTACTCAGATTTCTCCGCATGACCCTGAGACCGGTGAATGGGTATTTTATTCAAAGAATGTAAAGACCGGCCGCGTGGTTCAGATCAATATGGAAAAACTTGTAAAGGCTGTGGAAAAACTAACCGGTGAGTCTTTTATGGTTGAGACTCTGGTAAAATAAATAAGGGTAAAGAAGTTAACAAAAAAAGGGCCTGGATATTCCAGGCCCTTTTTTTGTTAACAGAGGCTCTTGCAAAAGTCTTTTTTTGTCATTCCCAAGGTAGTAATCGGGAATCCAGTTTCTTTAAAAAACAAAGACTTCTGGATACCCGTTTCCACGGGTATGACGGCACAGGTTATTTTGAAGGGACTTTTGCAAGAGCCTCAACATTCAGTCTGTATACGAATTATATATTTCCTCAAACTTCGAAGAGTTCCTGACAAACGCATCCAGTACGCCGGGGTCGAAATAGCCGGGCATTGTTCTTCCGTCTCCTTCTGTTATTATCCTGAGGACTTCCCGGTGGCCGAACGCCCGTTTATAAGGCCTCTTGCTTCTCAATGCATCGTACTGATCGGCAAGCATCACGATCCTGCCTTCCATGGGAATATCCTCACCCTTTAATCCTCCCGGATATCCTGTCCCGTCCCACCTCTCGTGATGATTTGCAGCTATGGATTCCGCCATCTGTATAGCATGATGCGAAGAGCCCGACAGAATCTTTTGCCCCTGAATCGTGTGTGTTTTAATAACCTCAAATTCTTCAGGCGTAAGAGCTCCCGGCTTAAACAGTATGTGATCGGTTATCCCTATCTTTCCGATATCATGCAGCGAGCTTGAAGATTTTATTCCCTTGATAAAATCGGCGGGCAATCCCAGAGTTTTGGCAATCAATTCTGAAAAAATGCCCATCCTGGCCACATGAGCCCCGGCTGCCGTGTCCCTGAACTCCGCCACTGTTGTTAAGCGCTCCAGCAGTTCCTCGCTGAATGCTTCTGCATCCTTCCTGGCGGCTTCCATTTCATATGTCCTTTGCCTGACCATATCTTCAAGATAACATTTGTAGTTCTCTTTCAGTCTTAAGTAATTATTATATTGACATGCCTTTTTTATGGCATGGAGGAGGTAATCAGGAGGAGCAGGTTTTATGATAAAGTCAAAAGCCCCTTTTTTTATCGCCTCTACCGCAACATTCAGGTCGGCATATGCAGTCAGTAAGATTACGGGTATCTGAGAGTTAATCCTGTGTATTTTTTCGAGAAGTTCGATCCCTGAAACTTCCGGCATCCTGATATCGGTCAGGACAATATCTATATTGTTTTCCTGTATCTTATCCATTGCCTCCATTGCGTTATTGCAGGCTATCACAGAGTAATGCTGTCCGGCAAGTAACCGTGAAGCAGCTTCGAGGTGATCGGGGTCATCATCAACCAGAAGAATTCTGTAGTTAATCGTTGCGTTCATCTTCAAGTACCTCCCTGATTTTTGCTAAAAATTTATTGGGTAAAATCGGTTTTGAGATAAAGATCACGTCTTCTTTAAGAATTTTTCTCCTCTGTATAATATCAGCTGTGTACCCGCTTGTAAAAAGCACCTTTATCCCGGGTTTCAGTTTTCTTATTTCTTCAAACGTCTCTTTGCCGTTTTTCCGCGGCATTACAACATCAAGTATGAGAAGTTCTATTTCATCTTTATGCTCTGCGAATTTCTCTACCGCATCCTCTCCATCTTCCGCATCTATCACTTTATAGCCGAATTCCTCAAGAATTTTCCTGATGGAATCCCTTACAGCAGGTTCATCCTCTGCCAGCAGTATGGCCTCTGCTTTTCCCGACAGATCCGGAAGGTCCTTTGCCTTTTCTTTTTCAGCCGCTGCCTTGATAATTGGAAAATATATCCTGAACGTTGCGCCCTTCCCCGGCTCACTGTACACATTGATATAACCATTGTGCTGTTTTACTATCCCGTAGATAATAGAAAGCCCGAGTCCTGTGCCCTTGCCCACTTCTTTGGTTGTAAAAAAAGGCTCAAATATCTTTTGTTTCGTCTCCTCATCCATGCCTGTCCCCTTGTCCGTTACAGACAGAAGCGCATAAATCCCGGGCTCCCCGTAGCCGTGAGTCTTTATGAAATTCTCATCTATTTCCACAACTTCCGTCTCTATGGTGAAGCTCCCCCCTTCGGGCATGGCATCACGCGCGTTTGTGGCAAGGTTCATAATGATCTGCTCTATCTGCGTCTTGTCGGCGATTATTGCGGGCTCTTTGTTTGTAAGCCTTGTCCTCAGTCCTACATCCTCACCAATGAACTTTGCCAGCAGCTTTTCAATGTTCCGGATGGTATTATTGAGTTTTACCGGTACGAACTCGAAATGCTGTTTCCTGCTGAACGCAAGGAGCCCCTGTATTATGTGTGCAGCCCTGTCCGACAATAAAAGTATTTTGTCTATATTATCCCTTGACTGCTCGTCATCTCTCAGTTTGTTCCTTAAGAGATAGCCGTAACTCATAATGGCTGAGAGGATGTTATTGAAGTCATGCGCTACTCCCCCTGCGAGCTGCCCTACTGCCTCCATCTTTTGTGAATGCAAAAGCTGGCTTTCAAGCTTCTTCCGCTCTGTGATGTCGAAGTGCGTGCCTGTTGTTCTTACAGGGCGCCCGTCACTGTCCCGATGGACAACTTTACCTCTAACCAGTATCCACTTCCATCCACCCGCCCTGGTCAGCAGTCGATGTTCGGTTTCGTAAAATGGAGTACGGCCTTCGAGATGGTTTTTCAGAACCTCTTCCATCCGCGGCATATCATCAGGATGCACCAGTTTTTTCCATGCGCTGACATGCGGCTCAATCTCATCAGGTTCGTATCCCAGCATCTCAACCCAGCGGCGGTTGAACCGGACTTCGCCTGTTTGTACATTCCAGTCCCACATCCCGAGGTCCGCCCCGCGCAACGCCAACTCCAGGCGTTCCTCGCTTTGCCGCAACTTCGCCTCTACTTTTTTGCGATTTTCAATCTCCTGCTTGAGCTGTTCATTTATCCTCATTACATCGGGGCTTTTTTATTAAAAACGACTTTATCTTCCTGCATATCAACCTCTATGACGTCCCCGGGTTCGAATGCGCCTTCCAGGAGTTTTGTGGCGAGAGGATTCAGTATCTCTTTCTGAATTGCTCTCTTAAGCGGCCTTGCCCCATAAACCGGGTCATATCCTGTCTCAGCCAGAAAGGCCTTTGTCCTGTCGGTCAGTTCAAGTTCAACGTGTTTGTCTTTTAAATAATGTTTCATACGATTAATCTGAATCTCAACGATTTTCATCAGCAATTCTTTGCTCAGTGCATGGAAGATTATGATCTCATCCACCCTGTTCAGGAACTCGGGCTTGAAGAATGATTTAAGATCTTCCATCACTCCCTTTTGAATCTGTTCTTCCTCTGTCCATTCTGTAAGCATCTCCTGTATATGCTGGCTTCCAATGTTTGAGGTCATAATTACGACCGTATTTCTGAAATCAACTGTTCTTCCGTGTCCGTCCGTGAGTCTGCCGTCATCAAGAAGTTGCAGAAGCACATTAAAAACCTCGGGATGAGCTTTTTCAACTTCGTCAAAGAGTATCACGGCATAAGGTCTTCTCCTGACTGCCTCGGTTAACTGGCCGCCTTCATCATATCCGACATATCCCGGAGGGGCGCCGATGAGTCTTGAAACAGTATGCCTCTCCTGGTACTCCGACATATCAATCCTTATCATTGCATCTTCTTCATCAAAAAGGAATTCGGCAAGCGCCCGCGCAAGCTCCGTCTTCCCGACGCCCGTAGGGCCAAGGAAAATAAAAGAACCTATCGGCCTGTTCGGATCCTGTATTCCTGCCCTTGACCTTCTTACAGCATCTGAAACCGCCTTTATCGCCGCTGCCTGCCCGACTACACGAAGGCTCAGCCTTTCTTCCATGTTCAGGAGTTTTTCGACTTCCCCTTCCATCATTTTGCTGACGGGAATGCCTGTCCATTTTGAAACAATCCCGGCAATATCCTCTTCGTCAACTTCTTCTTTCAGCAGCCTGCTTGTGCTTTCCTCCTGTGCCAGTCTTGCATTTTCCTCCTCGAACTTTTTCTGCAAGGCAAGCAGTTTGCCGTATTTCAGTTCAGCGGCCTTGTTGAGGTCTCCTTCTCTCTCGGCTTTTTCCGCTTCAGTCTTTGTGCGCTCAAGTTCTTCCTTGATTGAACTTATGCTGTTAATCGCTTCTTTTTCCCTCAGCCACCGGGACTTCAGGACATCTCTTTTTTCCTTAAATTTCGATATCTCTTCTTTAATGTGTTCAAGCCTTTTTTTCGAGGCCTCATCCTTTTCCTTCATCACCGCCTGTTTTTCTATCTCGAGCTGCCTTAACTTTCTTTCCAGCTCATCGAGTTCCACAGGCATGCTGTCTATTTCCATTTTCAGTTTCGATGCCGCTTCGTCAATGAGGTCGATTGCCTTATCGGGTAAGAACCTGTCGGTAATATATCTGTTACTCAGCACCGCTGCCGCAACAATAGCTCCGTCTTTGATCCTCACGCCGTGATGGACTTCGTAACGCTCTTTAAGTCCGCGCAGTATTGATATGGTGTCTTCCACTGTCGGCTCTTCCACAAAAACAGGCTGAAATCTCCGTTCAAGCGCAGGGTCTTTTTCAATATACTTCCTGTACTCTGACAGAGTGGTTGCCCCGATACACCTGAGCTCTCCCCTTGCAAGAGCCGGTTTGAGCATATTGGATGCGTCTATCGATCCCTCGGCAGCTCCGGCTCCCACTACTGTATGAAGCTCATCAATAAAAAGAATCACACTGCCCTGTGCTTCTTCTATTTCCCTGAGAACCGCCTTGAGCCTGTCTTCAAATTCTCCCCTGAACTTTGCACCTGCAACGAGAGCGCCCATATCAAGGGAAACAACCCTCTTATTTTTAAGGCTCTGGGGAACATCGCCCGAGGTTATTCTCTGGGCGAGGCCCTCGGCAATTGCCGTCTTACCCACTCCAGGCTCACCGATTATAACAGGGTTGTTTTTTGTCCTCCGCGACAGCACCTGTATAACCCTTCTTATTTCCTCATCCCTGCCGATTACCGGGTCGAGTTTGCCCTTTGCGGCCAGTTCCGTCAAGTCTTTTGCATACCTCTTAAGCGCCTGGTATTTATCCTCCGGGGCCGGGTCTGTGACACGCTGGGCGCCTCTTATTTCGCGCATTGCAGCGAGGACTTTATCATCGGTTACACCCATGTTCTTAAGAATTTTTTCAGACCTGTTTTTGGTCTTGATGATTCCGAGAAGCAGGTGTTCCACACTCACATAATCATCGTTGAGATGTTCCGCCTCCCTGAAGGCCGCCTCAAAGACATTCTTTAATTCCTGTGTAATATAAAGCTGTCCAACCGGAGAGGAGCCCAGAACTTTCGGCATTTTTTCAATTTCCGTCTCAACCTCTTTTTTTAAAGCAGCGATATCCACACCAAGAGTTCTTATGATTTCAAGCGCAATCCCTTCTTCAAGTAGCACATGAAGAAGGTGCTCTACATCAACCTGCTGATTGCCCCTTTGCTGGGCAAGTTCCTGGGCCTTTTGAATAGCTTCCTGGCTTTTTATTGTAAACTTGTCTGTTCTCATTATTTATTAATCCTCCTCAAACACATCTCTTATTCTTTTTCTGAATTTTTTTCTTATATCACTTTCAAGATAATCCATCATTTGGTCCATCTCTCTCTGAAGGGCCTCAAATCTTCGTCTCATCCTGAGAATTATGTCTACCCCTGCCCTGTTTACCCCGAGTTCTTTAGTAAGATTCAATATCATCCTTATACGTTCAAGGTCCTCCTGTGAATAGAGCCTTGCCCCCCCCACCCTTTGCGGATGCAGCAGTCCTTCCCTTTCATATAACCTCAGAGTCTGCGGATGAATATTAAACATCTCACAGACTACGCCAATCATAAATAACGGTCGTTTTTTATCATCCATATCCGTCCCTTAAACATGGTTTAAAGCATCTCAATATTGACAATAGTTGAGCTATGTCTTATATGCCTTCTCTATCTCCCTTAGCGCTTCCTTCGTCTTATTAGATACTTTTTTCGGTACAACTATTTTGATGATTGCGAATTCATCCCCCCTGACCCCCGTTTTTCTGTCTGGTATGCCTTTGCCTTTGAGCTTGAATTTTTTCCCGCTGTCAGTGCCGGGAGGGAGAGTCATTGTAACCGTACCGTCAAGGGTCGGGACCTTGATTTTCCCACCGAGCGTTGCTTCAGTAACAGTAACCGGAACATCCACATAAATGTTATTCCCATCCCGTTTAAAAGTTGAGTGCGGCCTGACACCCAGCTCTATGTACAGATCGCCTGCAGGTCCGCCCTTTACTCCCGCACCGCCCATGCCCCTGAGTTTAACCCTGCTTCCGGTATCCGCCCCCGGTGGAATCCTGACTTTTATCGTATCGGTTGAAAGAGTGCTTCCGCTGCCTCTGCAAGCCTTGCATACCTTCGATATTATCTTCCCACTGCCTTTGCATGCAGGGCAGGGCCGGCTTAATCTGAAAACCCCTCTGCTCTGCTTTATTGAACCGGTACCCTTGCAATGAGAACATAATTGAGATGTTTCTGCTCCCGTGCCTCCACAACTTTTGCAGGGAACTTCCCTTGTCAGTGTCATCTGCTTAGTCACTCCCTTGTAAGCCTCTTCAAGTGAAATATCAAGCCGGGTTGAGATATCCGCCCCTCTTAAAGGCGCTTCCTCATGCCTGAAACGGCCGAACAGATCGGAAAACATATCTTCAACACCGCCGGGGCCAAAGCCGAAATCCTGAGTCTTAAATCCCTCGAATCCAGGGGCGCCTTCAAAATCGGTCTTTCCGAACCGGTCATACTCTGCTCTCTTTTTTGAATCGCTGAGCACTTCGTATGCTTCATTTATCTCTTTGAATTTTTTCTCAGCCGCCTTATCGCCGGGATTTAAGTCGGGATGATACTTGCGGGCAAGCCTTCTGTATGCCTTTTTTATTTCATCTGTAGACGCGCTTTTCTTGACGCCTAAAATTTCATAATAGTCTGACGTGGTAGTTGCCATTTCATTCCCCTTCTTTTAATGCCTTTTGCTTTCTACAATTAATATCATATGACTTGATACAGCTTATGTCAAGTTGGTTTATCCTAAATATAATACTTTGAGTTATCGAAATTATACCATATAAATTAAAACTACTCAGGTGCAAAATGAGAAAGTGGCAAAGGCGCAGAGGCACAAAGTTAAAAAAATATCCGGTTCACGAGGTGGACTGCATTGTAAAGGTATTGCGGATTAAACAGGAAGGTTTTTATTCAGATACCTGAGATGCAATCTCAGGAATTTTAAATCATCGATATTGTCTACGTCGTACCAGAATGGAAGCATTGAAAACCGGATATTTAAATCATAGAGATTTTGAAGGGTCAGCGTCAGTACTTCGGCGGTATCCCATGGAATATTTTTGAATATCGCAGGCTCTATTTTGTTTTTCACTCCTATCAGGTACAACCCTCCGTCACAGCAGGGACCAAAAACAAAATCATTTTTCTTTAACTCATGAAATGCCCTTCTTATATATTCTTTTGGTATAGTCGGGCTGTCACTGCCGATCAGGACTATCTCGGTGTAACTCTTCTTAAAGTGATCCCTGAAAGCATTGACGATTTTTTTCCCGAGGTCATTTCCCCTCTGGTTAAAAGTTTTCATATTACATTTCCGTGCAATTTGCATGAGGAAATCATTGTTTTTTGTCGGGGTACATCCGAGGAATTTATCCATGCCCCTCAATCCTGCACATTGGGATGTAACCTCGGAAACAAAGGACTTGTATATCTCAAGGGTTTTTTCAGCTCCCATATCAACCTGCAGCCTTGTTTTTACCGTGCCGGTCAGAGGAGCTTTCACAAAAGTAATTATTGCTTTTTTCATATGCCTTAAATGAAAAAGTTATTCAGATTGCTTTATAATTCTGAAAAACTAAGATAAAATAGTATACATTAAAAGCGCTTATTTTTTTAGCCTGTAATAGTAAATTTCCGTTTTTAATAAGGAGGAGGTGGCTATGGCTGTTAAAAAAGAACTGCTTGATATCCTTGCGTGCCCGAAGTGCAAAGGTGATATAAGGTTAAACGAATCTGAAGAGGGCCTTGTCTGTGATAACTGCAAGCTCTTATATCACATAAAAGACGACATACCCGTAATGCTTATTGATGAGGCTGAGACCTTGAAAGATTAGTAACCGTTCACGGTTTTAAATGCGTTTGTCAAAATAAAGTCATTGTATTGCGTGTTGCCGGTCGTTATTTATTATCGCCGGGCACTGAGTTCGGTATTTCCAAGCCTTTTTGAAAGATAGGAGCCTGTCAGTGCGTCGATATTTGCTGTCAACTCCTGTAACCTGAGATCCTTTTCTATCCTGTCTTTGGTATCCCCGGGAGGAGACATAAGCAGCTCAATCTGCAGCCTCCTTCTCTCAAAGTAGAGCCTTGTCACTTCATTAAGTATGTCATCCCTGAGTTGGACCATTAACTTTGACCTCACATCAATTGATGTCTGGGAGCTGTTCCAGATAAGGTCGCCCAGCTCCCAGGTAAGGGAGATTGACCATCCACTGTCGTCGCCTCTTGTTATATCATCATCTCTATATTTTTCTTCGCCTTTGTAATTATAAAAATATGTACTGCTTTGCCAGTCGTTGCCCTTATCGTATGCAAACTTTAAATCCGGCAGCCATGCCCTGTGTGCTGCGGCCTTCCGCCATTTCTCTATCTTCCCTGGTTGAACCTCGGCATATATTATGGCTGCTTCCCTGATCTCTCCGATTGACGGTTCATGAGCAAACATGGAAAGTCTCTCTTCTGTTTCTTTTATTCTGTTTCTCAGGGCAATATTCTGTTGAGCTGAAACGCTCACTGAGGGAAGTGATTTGAATATACCTCTCTTTGTGGCTGCCCATAGAGAAGGAAAGTTGTTCCGGGTATCTGACGCAAAGGCCAGGTAACGCACATCAGGAGAGATTATGCCTTTATAGAGTTCATCCCAGGTGCCGGTAGATTTTGAATATCTGAAAACTCCTCTGCCCGTGGCTGCATACAAATGGCCTGTGTCTGATGAATTAATTGCAATATGGCGTATATCCCTGCTGCCGAGACCGAGGCTGCTTATCGCCTTCCATGTTGATCCCCCGTCTGCGGTGACCATGAGTCCCTGTGAAGTACCGGCATAAACCGTGCCGTTATCTGAAGGGTCAATTGCAATGCTCTGTATCCTGTTCTCAATTTTGATTTCATCAATTTCGTCCGCATCAGGATCATCCTGGGAAGCCCTGTCTTCTGCATTAAAGTTTGTTTTAAGTATCCTCTCCCAACTGCCTCCACTGTTTGAGCTTTTGTATAGCCCCTTATCTGCGGCAGCATAGATTATATGAGGATTTGAACGGTCAACGGCTATAAAATACAGACTGGAATCAGAAGGCAGGTTCCGGCCTCTTTTCCAATCCTTTCCATTGTTTTTTGTAAAGAAAAGACCTGCCCCGGTTCCGACATATATCACGCCGGGGTCTTCAGGATCAACAGCCGCACAAAGGACTGCTTTCCCCGAATCACCGACAGCGCTGAAAATTTTTTCCCATTTCATACCCGTGTTATCGCTTCTGTATAGGCCGTCGTCAGTCGCAGCGTAAACAATCTTTGCATTTGAAGGAGTTATTACAATGGCATTTATTGCCTTCCCGGTACCCCTGAACGACAAGACTTCATCCCAGTTTTTGCCCCCGTTCGTAGTTCTGTAAACCGCATTAAAAGAATTCATAAAAACCAGGTCCGGATTATCAGGGCTGACTGCCACTGTTTGCAGGTCTGAATCCCTGATGCCGCGACCGACTTCCTTCCATTCCATCTCCTGCATATCTGCGCCGGCCACAGAAGCTGCTGCAAGACAAATAAAGACATAAATTGCCGCCACATATAAAACACCTTTTCTGATCATAAATACTCCCCTCCCATTTTAAAATCCCTCTGTCCTTGAAATTGTTTAAAGGAAACCTGATTTGTTAAAATCCGGTAAATAATAAAAGCCCGAAATAAATTACCAGATTCTGAAAAAAGAGTATACTGTCAGTTTTTACAGGTATTGCAGATTCAGGCTTGTTAATTTGTCATCCACACTTTTGAATGACCTTATGTCTCGTCTTTGCAACATGCTCTTTGCTGATTGATATCAGAAGATTTGAATTATATTTTCATTCGAGGCAGGCAAATTTTCTGACTATCTGCTTGTATTCCCGCGATTGCCACCCGCTATCTTGCAGCCTGCGGCCTGTATCCTGTATCCTGTAACTATGTCATTTAAAATAATCTCTGTAACCGGAGCACACAGCAAGGTGGGGAAGACTACCCTCTGTTCGATCTTGCTTAAAAATCTCAAGGGCTTCGGCGCTATCAAATTTACAAAATCATCTGTTTATACTTCAATCACTGATGACCGGGCCACGATAATGCAAAAAGATAAGGATACAGCAGTAATGGCTGAATCCGGCGCTGAAAAAGTCGTCTGGATTCAAAGTCCGGGCAGTGGACTTGAAGATGCCTTAAATATCGCAATGAGCAAGATGGACGGCCTCAGAGGTGTTGTTGTTGAGGGCAACACTCCTCTGGATTTTCTGAATCCCCATCTGGTAATATTCGTCATCGGCGAAGACGGACAGATGAAGCCTTCTGCCGTCAGGGTGGGCGGGAAGGCGGACATTATAATAATCAACTCCGGGAAACAGATTAAAAATCCCCGGTTTTCAGCCCCGATATTAAAAAAAAATACAAAAATATTCTGCATGGATTTAATTAATACGAAAGGTGAAATTGACAAATTCATCACCTATGCCAAAAAATATATGTAATCGTTCACGGTTGCCGGTTAACAGTTAACGGTTAGTAGAAGTATGTAAAAAGAGGTCAAGGTATTGTCTGACAGGAATGCGAAAGAATTCATTCAGGAATTGAAGTCAATTTCAAAAATGCTTCAAGTATTACATAACGCATTTAAAAACCGTGAACCGTGAACCGATAACCGTGAACGATTACGTTATTTGAAAGTCTGCGGTTTGAATAATTATTTTCCAGGGAGACTCTGCATTGCATATTGAAATAAACGTCCTTCTTTTTGAATTAGCCCTTACCTTCTACTTTCTTGCAACAATTGCAGGTATCATAGAGATTTTCCGGGGCAGAAAAACCACTTCGGGATTAGCGCTTTATCTTGCGGTAACAGGCTTTCTCTTTCATACTGCAAATATTATTTCAAGATATGTTGAAGGCGGGCATATCCCTGTCACAAACATGCATGAGGCAACTTCATTTTTTTCATGGTGTGTGCTGATATTATTCTTTTTTTACGAATTCCGTTACAAACCGGGGCTTTTAAGCTCTTTTATCATGCCTATAGTTTTCATCCTCATGTTTTCGTCTTCCATTTTCCCGCGTGAGATAAAGACATTGAGCCCCGCTCTCCAAAGCTACTGGTTTGGGATTCATGTTATCCTGGCGTTCCTGGGAGATGCCGCCTTTGCCATGGCCTGCGGAATCGGTATTATGTATCTGCTGCAGGAAAGATATGTCAAGTCAAAACACCTGAGCGGCCTGTTCCGGAAACTGCCGAGTCTGCAGGTGCTTGACGAGATTAACTATCACCTCATTACCCTCGGGTTTCCTCTTTTAACCTTTGCCATGATAACCGGGGTTATATGGGCAAATTCCGCGTGGGGAACATATTGGAGATGGGATCCAAAAGAGGTATGGTCGCTTATTACATGGCTTATCTATGCGCTTGTTCTGCATCTGAGGCTTGCTGTCGGATGGCGCGGCAGGAAGGCAGCCATCCTTTCAATAATCGGCTTTATTGTAGTTATATTTGCATTTTTTGGAGTTACCCTTATCCTGAAAGGACGCCACGCATTCATGTAAATAACTAATCCCGGTAAAATGCGGATTGCGGAAAATAAAATCACCAGACCTTAAATCTTTATGAATATATTGGTTGTCGGACTTAATCACAAAACAGCAACAGTGGAAATAAGGGAGAAAATAGCCTTTGACGGCCCGAAGCTTGGAGAGGCCGTTAATATACTGAAAGACTCTCCAGGCATAAAAGAAAATATAATACTTTCAACCTGCAACAGGGTGGAGATATATGCAGGTGTCAACAGCAGTGATTCCGGGACAGAGAACATTAAAAACTTTATTGCCGGCTTTCATAATGTGCCCAGGGAAGCGCTGGACAAGGCGCTCTATATTTATGAGGGACAAAAGGCCATAAAGCATGTGTTCAGGGTTGCCTCAAGTCTCGATTCAATGATGGTGGGAGAACCGCAAATCCTCGGGCAATTAAAAGATGCTTATGATTTTGCGCTTAAAAGCAAATCCACGGGCGTATACCTGAACAAGCTGATGAAAAAGGCCGTGTCAGTGGCAAAACGTATCAGGACAGAGACAAAGATTGCTGAAAATGCAGTGAGCATCAGTTTTGCGGCTGTTGAGCTGGCAAAGAAGATTTTTGAAGACCTCTCCACAAAATCCTTTATGCTTATCGGGGCAGGCGAAATGGCGGAGCTTGCTGCAAAAAACCTGATAAACAACGGCGTAAGAGATGTTTTTATAACAAATCGCACTTATTCGAGGGCAGAGGAGCTTGCCGGGGAATTTGACGGGAAGGCAATACCGTTTGATGATTTTGTCGGGAAACTGCTGCATACCGATATTGTGATCTGTTCCACAGGTGCCCCGGACTATATATTGAGGAAAGAGCAGCTGCACAGGATAATGAAAGAAAGAAAGCAACGGCCCATGTTTATTATTGATATCTCGGTTCCGAGAAATATCGACCCTGAGATCAATGATTTGGACAATGTATATCTTTATGATGTTGACGACCTCAAGGGAATTATCAATACAAATATCGAGGAAAGAGGCAGGGAGGCGGCAAAGGCCGAGAAAATTGTAGACGTGGAAGTTGCGTCTTTTTTGAAATGGCAGGATTCTCTTGCCGCTGTTCCGGCCATTATTGCATTAAGGGGAAAAGCCGAGGCAATAAGAAAAGAGGAGCTTGAAAAAACCCTGAGAAAAATCAGCCCTCTTGAAGAAGAAAAAATAAAGGCCATAGAATATTTGAGCGCCTCAATTGTAAACAAACTGATACATGCTCCGACTGCGGCATTGAAGACAGCAGAGGATGACCAGGATGTCATGGTAGATATGGCCAAAAGATTATTTGATTTAGAACCAGAGGAGAATAATGGAGAAAAAAAATAAAATCATTATTGCAACACGGGGCAGCAGGCTGGCACTCTGGCAGGCGGAATGGGTAAAATCCGGGCTGCTGAAGATCAATCCGGATTTAAATATAGAGCTGAATAAGATAAAGACAACAGGGGATAAGATTCTTGATGTCCCGCTTGCCCAGGTCGGCGGCAAGGGCCTCTTTGTAAAAGAGATTGAAGAGGCAATGCTCAAAGGAAAAGCCGACCTTGCTGTTCACAGTATGAAAGACGTTCCAACCGACCTGCCTGAAGGTCTTCATCTTTCCGCCATATGCAAAAGGGAGGACCCGAGAGATGCATTTATTGCCGGAGCACGGAACACAGAACACAGAACACAGACTATAAGAAGTTTTAAAGACTTACCTCAGGGCGCTCACGTCGGCACAAGCAGTTTGAGAAGAATATGCCAGATATTGAATAAACGCCCTGATCTGAAAATCACCCAGCTCCGCGGTAATGTTGATACACGAATAAGAAAGCTCGATGAAGGACAGTTTGACGCCATCATTCTTGCCACTGCCGGAGTAAAGCGGCTTGACCGGGCAGACAGGATTACTGAAATCCTTTCCCCGGACCTCTGTCTCCCTGCCATAGGACAGGGCGCTGTTGGAATAGAATGCAGGGTAGATGATGAATTTATTAACAACATTCTCAAGAATTTAAATCATGAAGAGACTTCAATATGCGTCAGGGCTGAACGCGCATTCCTTAAAAAACTCGAAGGCGGCTGCCAGGTGCCCATAGCTGCTTATGCAGAGTTAAAAGACGGGGATATTGTGATTAAGGGACTCGTCGGGAGCCTGAAAGGCGAGACCTTAATCAAAAACGTAATGCAAGGGAAGCCTGAAGACGCCGAGTCCCTTGGCAAATCTCTTGCTGAAAAGCTTCTCTCCCGGGGAGCCGATAAAATCCTCGCCGAGGTTTACCGGTAAATAATTCAATGTCTTGCCCTTTAACCGGCCTTTGCGCTATATTATCATATGCTTAAGATGATGAGCGGCAATAAGTTTTTCACGGTGTTCCTGCTTTCAGCAATCACCCTGATGATCTCTGTTGCCTTTATTTTCTGGGGTATCGGGCCGAAAGACAGCCAGTCTGTAATATTTGCAGCCCGGGTCGGGGATGAAAAAATCCTCCTTGATGAATTCTGGCGTGTATATGATAATGAATACAAAAAGCTCAGGGAGCAATATCCCGATCAAAAAGAGATTGAAGAGAAGAATCTTAAAGAGAGGGTTCTCGGCACCATGGTCGACAGAAAGGTTCTCCTTCTTGCAGCCAAAAAAGCCGGGATAACAGTAACTGAAAACGAGCTTAAGGAAACCATAATAAATACCCCGTATTTTCAGAGAAACGGCGTTTTTGACCCGAATGTATATAAGAGGGCGTTAAAATTAAGCCGCATAACACCCCGGGCATATGAAAGGGGGTTAAGAAACGACCTGATCATTTCCAGGATGAGCAATCTGGTAGGTGAAACTGCAGAACTTTCACCTGAAGAATTAAAGATTCTTAAATCAATAAAAGGGGGAAACGGTGATCAACTTAATAAGATATTTCTCTCTACCAAAAAGAATCAGTCAATACAGGTTTTTATCGAAAGCATTAAGCGGCAGATGGACATAAAGATAAACCGGGATATTATTTCTTAACCCTGAGAGGCATTGATTCCGGCTTCTATCCGATAGCTCCTTTTTCCTTAATTTCCATTGCGTCTTTGACATCACTTATAATATCATTTATCTCAAAGGGCTTGTTCACACACCTGAAGACGCCATGTTTCATCACATCATCCACAACAGGTTCAGGAAAATATGATGACATAACAATTACAACGGTATCTACTGCCATTTCTTTTATTTTTTTGACAATCTCAAGGCCCCTGACATCGGGGAGTTTTAAATCCGTAATTACAATATCATACCTGTTTTCATTGAGTTTCCGTAAGGCATCATCTCCTGTATGTGCACAGTTGACAGAATACTCCTCCTTTTCAAATATCTTCTTCAATGACCAGCAAATAAGCTCCTCATCATCTATAATTAATATTTTTATCTTCTTATCCAAATTCACATGACCCCTGACCTGATACTCTTCATCATAATAAAATAAGCAAAATTCATACCAACAATAATTGCGGGGTTTTCAGCGCTAAACCCTGATTCCGGCATGTATTCCGGCATGTATATTGAGGCATTTTGCTTACTGCATGCGGGATTTCACACAGATTCTGTGAATGTATTAGTTGCAATAGAACTGAAACGGTAAAATTACGGATCAAGAATATCAAGTGATTTGTGAAACTTCCAATCGAACAGCAACCCGGGATTTGACGGAATTGGTTTTTTTGAAAATTTTTCCACAAATAGGAACTACAGGAAAAGGAACTAAGTATATTTTAAGACGCCCTAAAGACGCCAAAAGGGAAAAAGCTAATCCCCCGGTGGAAATAAGTCGATGTAGCCAACAACGTCCCCAAGGTCACATTATTGTTCGAAAAACTCAAAGATGATAACATAGGGTATTTATGAACACCGATCTGTCATTTATTACAAACGAAGAAAATCAAAGTCTTAAAGAAAGATTTGAAGTCCTTATTAAAGATACGTCATTTTTTGATTGTCTCGCAGGATATTTCTACTCAAGCTGGTTTCACGCCATCTACCCATCACTGGAAAGCACGGAAAAAATCAGAATCCTGATTGGTATCAGCACAAGCAGACAAACTTTCGAAATGATGGGAAAGGCGAATAAACCAACCCGACAAACATTTGATTTCTCTCATGCGGAAGCAAAGCAGGAAGTTGAAAATCTTGTTCAGAATGAAATGGAGGTTTCCGAAGACAATAGAAACGTTGAACAAGGCGTACATAAATTCATAGCATGGATCAGAAACAGCAAGCTGGAAATCAGGGCTTATCCGTCACAGAATATCCACGCCAAACTCTATATTATGACATTTAAGGAGGGCGACAGAGATACCGGCCGCGTTATCACAGGTTCCAGCAATTTCACACAAGCCGGGCTGGTCGACAATCTTGAATTCAACGTGGAACTTAAAAACAGAAGCGACTATGATTTTGCAAAAAACAAATTTGAGGAATTGTGGTGTAACGCAGTAGATGTCAGCGAAAAATATGTTCAGACCATTCAGGACAAGACCTGGTTGACTCAAAATATCACTCCTTATCAGCTATACCTGAAGTTTCTCTACGAATATTTCAAAGATGAGCTCAGCCGGACAGATGAGGTATTCATTAAATATCTGCCCCAGGAGTTTAAAAAACTCGAATATCAGGAGCAGGCTGTCTTAAACGCCAAAAAAATACTTCTGGAATATGGCGGTGTTTTTATCTCCGATGTCGTGGGGTTAGGGAAAACCTACATTTCAGCTATGCTGGCAGGTCAATTAGACGGCAGAACGCTTATTATCGCCCCGCCGGTACTTTTGGAAAAATCAAATCCCGGTTCCTGGCCCAATGTGTTTTCGGACTTCCGGGTTCCGGCTGATTTTGAATCACTCGGCAAATTAGATAAATTGCCGGACAGGGGATTAGACAAATACACCAATATTATCATCGATGAAGCGCACCGTTTCAGAACCGAAACTACAATATCCTATGAGCAACTGGCGGAAGTATGCCGCGGGAAAAGAGTTGTCCTGGTAACTGCAACGCCTTATAACAATGCTCCCAAAGATATTCTAAGCCTGCTTAAACTGTTTCAGAAAGCCAAAAAAAGTACCATTCCCAATCTGCCTGACCTGGAGGCATTCTTTAATGGCCTGGACAGAAAACTTAAAAAACTGGACAGGCAGAAAGACCATACCAAATACATAGATACTGTAAGAGCAAATGCACGGGAAATTCGCGATAAGGTCCTGAAATATTTAATGGTACGCTGCACCCGAACAGAAATTGAAAAATATTTCATCAAAGACATAAAAGAACAGGGGCTTGAATTTCCGGATGTCAAAAAACCTGAGCCGCTATTCTACGAACTCAATGATGATGAGGACGATATCTTCAATAAAACAATCGACCTTATAGCAAATCAATTCAGATATGCTCGCTATATGCCCATGCTTTATTATGCGGGAAAGATTGATCAGCTTGAAGAGCAATCCCAGAGGAACATGGGCCGGTTTATGAAAATACTGCTTGTCAAACGACTGGAAAGCAGTTTCTTTGCATTTAGAAATTCCGTTGACAGATTCCTGCGTTCCTACGAAATGTTCATAAAAGAGCTGGACAATGGCTATGTGTATGTCAGTAAGAAGCACACCAACAAGATATTTGAATTTATAGAAAACGACGATGATGAGGCGGTCCAGCGATTGATAGATGAAGGTAAAGCGGAGAAATATGACAGCAAAAATTTCAGAGAAGAACTCAAAAAAGATTTAGAGCATGACCATGCCATCCTGACGGAAGTCAAAAAACTTTGGCAGAACGTTAAACGTGATCCGAAACTTCTGAAATTTAAAAATGAACTGTCAAACAATAATGTCCTGAAAAAGAATCATATTATTATTTTCACGGAATCAAAGGAAACTGCCAATTATTTATTTAAAAATATTGATGAAGATTATCCCGGCAAGGTTCTTTTGTTTACCGGCGATTCGGGTGAATCTATCCGTGACAAAGTGCTTGAAAACTTTGATGCCCGGGCCCGCCGGCCAAAAGAAGATTACCGTATATTAATTGCTACTGAAGTCCTGTCGGAAGGGGTGAACCTGCACCGCGCCAATGTGGTGATCAATTACGACATCCCCTGGAACCCGGCCCGAATGATGCAGAGAGTGGGCCGTATTAACCGGGTTGATACACCCTTTGATGTTATCCATACATTCAATTTTTTCCCTACGAAACAATCCAATGACCAGATTAAGCTGAAAGAAGCGGCAGAAGCGAAAATCAATGCCTTTTTAACCCTGCTTGGCGGCGATGCGGAGCTTTTAACCGAAGGCGAACCTATCGGCTCCCATGAGCTGTTCGACCGGTTGATTTCAAAGAAAACGCTGGAAGGCGATGATGAAGCGGAGGAGAGCGAACTGAAATACTTGCAGGTTATCCGGGATATCCGCGAAAAGGATTCCGACCTTTTTGAAAAAATAAAACACCTGCCCAAAAAAGCCCGCACAGCAAAAGTTACTCAGGCTTCCAGCCTGTGCTTCAATCATTCCGGCCAGGATATGTCTGATATAATAATGTATTTTGATCCGTATAAATCAGTCGAAACAAAACAGAGAAATTTGCCTCATTGGCAGCAGAAAGGAACCTCTTATTTTGTTACCTTCAGGTTATATGATTCAATTCCGCAAGAAGTTTCTGAAAACATAAAAAGGCAGAGAGAACAGTGGCTGGAAGCCAACAAAATCTCCAAC
Source organism: bacterium BMS3Abin06 (assembly GCA_002897895.1). Taxonomy (GTDB): domain Bacteria; phylum Nitrospirota; class Thermodesulfovibrionia; order UBA6902; family UBA6902; genus BMS3ABIN06. Next base: position 40,501 of record BDSY01000091.1, on the reverse strand, counting down.
CCTTCTGAAGTAAAAAAACTGAAACAACATAAAAAGATTGAATACTTTCGCCTTTTTTCCAAACGATATGATGATTTATTGAACAATGGTCATGGCTCATGCATATTAGACAACAAAGAGTGTAAACAAATTGTTGAGAAAACATTAAACTATTTCGATGGTGAACGATACTATTTGGATAAATTTGCTGTCATGCCCAATCATGTCCATGTTATTGTAATTCCGAGAGGTGAATGGACTTTATCAAAGATTACCCATTCCTGGAAATCCTATACAGCCAATGAGTTGAACAAGCTAACAGGTCAAAGAGGACCTGTGTGGATGCCCGAATCTTTTGATCATATAATTCGAAGCACTGAACAGTTAGAAAGAATAAGGCAATACATTGCAGCTCAGGCTTCCAGCCTGAATAGCCCTATGCACAGGCTCAGGCAGGATGCCTGTGATACTTCTGCCGGAGCGCTTATCACCTATTTTCGCCGTGGGAGACTGCAAAAGTTTTTTATGGCGCAGGTAAAGCGAGCAGCCGAAGAACTTGATTTTATATCAGCGGCAGGTCTGCTTGAAAGCGGGCCGGATGAAAAAAAGAGAAAGCTCCCAGGCGAGATGTATGACCTTTTGGACAGTAACAAGGAAGCTTTTATTATCGCTACGACCGACAAAATGGCTGAAAAATGCCACGGATGAATTTAAAGACAGTAAGGGCAATGCAGATAAGAGAGAACTTTCAGGAGATATACAAAGAAAGCGAGAAAGAAGAATTTGAGAGAAGCTTAAAGAAATGGTACTTTTGGGCAACACATTCACAAATACAACCAATAAAGGAAGCCGCCTGTTGTTTTGCAGATTAAAATGTCTCAAAAAGGGCATTTTTATTCAAATTAAAGCAACCTGATAAATTCATTTTCCTTCGGAACCCTTTCACCCTAAATTGAAGGGTTTTGAAGGAAAATGAATGGATTAACCCGAAGATATTCGGGTTTGAATAATTCGATTATTTGAGTCAAAATAATTCGCAATACAACAATATGCAGGCAAAGCCGGACCTCCGGATTGCAGCTAAGAAATCGCCAAAGGTTCAAGAACTTAAAGCAATCGCTGTATAATATTGTTGGATAACACTAATTTACAAATCAAGCTGCTTTTTCACTTTGTCAATCTTTTCCCTGAGTTTTCTATTATTTTTTAACGCCTGACTGAATCTATTGCTTGACAATGATACTCCTGATTTACCAGTACCAAAATAAGCTCCATTTTCATGTTCTATGGTTATTTGGGCAACAACTTAAGCCGTTTTATTTCACCCCGCATGGCTTCATAAACATACAACATTGTCCTACAATATTGTATGTCGCACTACAATATTGTAGTCATTAATCCCTGCAATTTTCTTTAATTTCAATAAGTTGCAATCTGGCACGGTTTTAGCATATATCCCATATCAGATATGATGGATTCTCTGCCAGTCAAAATAGAAAAGATAGAAAAAGAAGAAATAATCAAGGCCCTTAAGGAATGTAGCTGGGTTAAGATACAGGCGGCGAAAAGGCTTGGGATTACCGAGAGAATGATTGGATACAAAATCAAAAAATATGGAATCAGGAAAGGAGGGGATAAAGAATATGAAAGATGGTAGCAGGCAGTAATCTGAAAAAATTTCAAAAAGCATTTGCCGGCGATAACCGGCAAAATAGTCAAAATATAAGAAGGAGGTCTATCAAATGAAACGATGGATAGTTTTAACAGTGTTAGCTTTGATGTTAACAGGTTCAATAACGGCTTTTGCTGAAGAGGCATTGCCTACGATTGCAGGCAATGCCGAAGCAATCCAGACAGTGCAGACAAACGCGGATTTCCTCTGGACCCTTGTTGCAGCCTTCCTGGTCTTTTTTATGCAGGCAGGGTTTGCAATGGTGGAAGCCGGCTTTACACGGGCAAAGAATGCAGCAAACATTATCATGAAAAACCTGATGGATATGTCAATAGGCGCTGTCGCTTACTGGGCGATTGGTTTTGCGATAATGTTTGGCGTCTCAAAAACAGGATGGTTCGGCACAACAGGTTTTTTTCTCAGCGACTTTGCCGCGGATAAAGACCCGTGGACGCTGACGTTCTGGATGTTCCAGGTGGTCTTTGCGGCTACGGCTGCTACCATTATTTCAGGAGCCATGGCAGAGCGGACAAAGTTTATAGGTTATCTCCTGTATTCCGTAGTAATAAGCGCCCTTATTTATCCTGTATTCGGTTCATGGGCATGGGGAAGTCTCTTTAAAGGTTCGGGCTGGCTGGAAGGACTGGGCTTTATTGATTTTGCGGGTTCAACTGTTGTTCACTCGGTCGGCGGCTGGGCTGCCCTTGCAGGCGCTATCGTAGTCGGTCCGAGGATAGGGAAGTATGTTAATGGAGAGGCCAAGGCTATTCCGGGACATAACGTCACCATCGGCGCATTGGGCGTATTCATCCTCTGGTTCGGGTGGTACGGGTTTAATGTCGGAAGCACAACAGCCGCAACCACGGATCTGGCAATAATAGCAGTCAATACAACACTGGCAGCAGCGTCCGGTGCAATCGGAGCAATGCTGATGTCATGGATTAAATTCAAAAAACCTGATGCCACCATGTCATTAAACGGTACGCTTGCGGGCCTGGTAGGAATAACGGCCGGATGTTTCAATGTGCTTCCGGGAAGCGCCATTCTAATCGGATTCATAGCCGGAATCATCGTTGTACTCTCAGTGGTGTTTATTGACCAGGTACTCAAGATAGACGACCCTGTCGGCGCTGTTTCAGTACACGGTGTCTGCGGAGCATGGGGAACACTTGCAGCAGGACTCTTTAATGCAGATGGTGTTACCCTGAAAATAATCGGTGTGCAGTTGTTAGGCATAGGCGCCGCTTTTCTCTGGGTATTTCCGACTGCATTTATTTTATTTAAGGTAATAAAAGCAACGGTTGGATTAAGAGTAAGCGCTGATGAAGAGATTGAAGGACTTGATATAGGAGAGCACGGAGTCGAGGCATATCCCGATTTTCAGATACACCCGTCTGCAAAAGGAGTGAAAATATAATACTCGATCACCAAAAATTGAACGGGAGGAGAAATGAAAAAAATAGAAGCTATTATCAAGCATTTCAAACTTGATGAGGTAAGAGACGCCCTGAATAAAATCGGCATACAGGGTATGACGGTTACGGAGGTCAAAGGATTTGGAAGACAGAAGGGACATATGGAAGTCTACAGGGGCGTTGAGTACGAAGTGAAGTTTCTTCCAAAGGTCAAGATTGAAGTGGCCATTGCTGAAGATAAGCTTGACGAAGTACTCAGGGTAATCCAGGAAAATGCAAAGACCGGTGAGATCGGCGACGGCAAGATATTTGTATATCCCATAGAGGACGTGATCCGGATTAGGACCGGAGAGAGAGGAAGAGAGGCATTGTGATTAAAACAGCCGGAATTTAGACGGCCTGCTTTCAGAAGAAGAAAAAGCCCTGCATTAATTTGCAGGGCTTTTTTGATTTCCGTGAATAACGGCCCAATGGATTTAAAAGGAATATTTAAACCGTGTAAATACTGAATTCCCATAATCTCCCCATTCGGTAAAATGAGCGCCGTGAGCAGAAAATGCAATCAGGGTGAAATCCAGATTTGCCGTAATTGACCATCTGAACCGGGGCACAATGAGTGAGGACCCGTCATCTGGATTGAAAATGGCGAAGATGCTTCCGCGTAATAACGGGGTTATGTCATAAGAAAACTCCTGGAAAATGGACCACCGGGAGGGTGAAAGCAGGCCCGCCTGCAATGCCTCCTGGTAAAATACCCCTGCATTCCGGGTCTTGCCGATGCTGTTGTAAAGAGCTTCCGTATGGATATAAAAAGAATTTGAGAAGGTATAGTCCGCAGATAATACGGCGCTTGCCGTAGGTTTGTCGTACTTAAAAAAGGACGTTCCAAAATCAGACAGGTCGGGAAGCATTGCCGGAGCGCTTTTATCCGGCGCCTCACTGATTAAAAATTCACCCCTGAACCCTGCTTTGGCAATAGCCCCGGCCCAGGCTCCACCCAGAACCCGGCGATTGTTTCTCTCCCCGGCAATTCCATAAAAATCATAGCCGGAATAATTTACCGAGAATAAACCCGCCGTAATCGTTTTATCCCTGTTTTTAGCGGGCTTTGCGGATAATTCAATTTTAGAGACCGCACCAGTGTAATATTGTATTCTCAATGCATCAACTCCCGGCTTTTCTTCATAATCAAAATCAAGGATTGATTGAGGATTGAATAAATCGATAACGTTCCATACCAGTGCTGTTCCCCATGCAATGCGCTGACGTCCTATGGTCGTCTCTATGTTGCCCTTGCTGTAATCCAGCCACAAACGATCTATCTGGGCATAGCCAACGGATTTTTCCCTGTCCCACAAAACCGCGTCCAGCCGGCCATATTCATAATGGTTTTTGATTTGAGTCAGAAAGTCAGGGGTTTTTTCTATGAGGTTGCCGTAATATGCCCTCATGCGCAGTCCGAGCCCTGCGCGGAGCGCTTCCGAGGGATACCACTGCGCGTTCAGCCTGGCGTGGATCAGGTTTGCATTCAGTCTTTCATCCACCGCAGGTGTTTTTGAGGAGCTGAAAAGGTATTTTACATATCCGTTTATGTTAAAAGATGAAAGCCCTGCTGAAACAGGAAGAGGAAAGATAAAGAGAAGTAATAATATGAGACAGGCAATTCGGGATTTGTTTTTTCTCATAAAAACAAGAGCTCCCTGTTTTACGCTGCTGTTGTAACGTCTGATACAACGGCCCCGTCTTCTAATGTTACAACGCGGCGGGAGCGTTTGATGACGCGCGGATCGTGAGTTGAGAAGACAAAAGTCATTTCGTAATTCCTGTTTAACCGGTTCATCATGTCGAGCAGGGATTCGGCAGCATGAGAAAGATTCGCTGTCGGCTCATCCGCCAGAACAAAATTCGGGCGTGATGCCAGCGCACGGGCTACTGCCACCCGCTGCTGCTCCCCTCCGGACAATTGAGACGGGCGGCTGTCAATCCTGTCTCCCAGCCCCACTGCTTCCAGTAGTTCGATAGCCCGTTTTTCCCGTTCAGCTTTTGGAATCTTCTGCAAAAGCATGATGAATTCCACATTTTCCCTGGCGCTGAATACAGGTACCAGGTTGTAAGCCTGGAAGACAAAGCCGATATGATGTAACCGGAAATCTATGAGTGCATCAGGTTTCAAAGTGGATATATCCGTCCCTTCAACCAGTACGCTGCCGTTCGTTGGTTTATCCAATCCCCCGATCAGATTTAACAATGTTGTTTTGCCGGAACCGGAGGGGCCGACTATTGCCGTGAATTCCTGCTTTTCAATTTTGAGACTTACATTTTTGACGGCCTGTATCGGAACAGCCGTAGTGTTATATGTTTTGCTCACATTATCCAGTTCAATCAGCGGCATTTTAAACCTCCTGTATCAATTTCAAATTACCCGGCAATTGATAAATCAATAAGTCCTGATCGCTTCCGACGGTTGAATGTGGATGGCGTTCCATGCAGGCAGCACCGCAGAGAGAATCGCTGTTGCCACCACCATAACCAGCAGGGCGATGTACATATCCAGAGGCAGAAAGGGATGGACCATGGTGCTTGCGCCGAATGTCTCCATACCGGAAGCAAAGGCGGAAAGATCGATTCCTGTATGGGAAAAATAAGCAATGGAAAGTCCTCCGGTCACAATTCCCGCAACACCTCCTGTAATCGAAAGCAGAACGGTCTCCAGCAAAATCATGCTGAAAACCTTTCCCCTTTTCATCCCGATTGCTATAAGAACCCCTATCTCCCGGACACGCTTCATAACAGCCATCAACATGGTGTTTGTTATGCCGAAAAGCAGCGCAAATAAAATAAGGCCGAGGAAGATATATGTATAGCTTTCCATTGCAGCGGAGATTAAGGCGACCTCTGGTGCAAGCTCTTTCCATGTCTGCACGGCGAGACCGGGATATTTTGTTTTCAGCGCATCAAAGACCTTCGGCATGATCCGTGAAGACTCTGTCCTGACGGCAATTTCGTGAATGGCCGGTTTACTGTTTAAAAGGCGGAACAGGTCGGGTTGCTTCATAAAAACATTTGACTGGTCAAAAAGTGCGGAGTTCGTTTTGTAAATTCCGACAATTCTGCATGCCGCATAATTGAGTGAACCGTCCATGCCCTGGAAACTCAGGATGATTTTGGAATGGAGTTTCAGTCCCAGCCGGTCAGCCAGTTTTTTGCCGATAATAACCGGATTCCTGCCCCTTCCCCTAAAATAGGTTCCCTGTCTGAGCAGGCTATGAATATTCGTTACCTTTTTTGCCTGTGCGGGAATAATGCCCACGATTTTTACTCCAAAGGTCGAAGTCGGAGAGGCTGCCATGGCCTCAACGAGAGTCCTTCCGGAAACGGCTTTTACTCCCGGAATGTGCTGCGTTTCTTTGAGAATCCGAAATCCACGGGGGATGAAATTCGTGATCTCTTTGTTCCGGGTGTATCCTTTCTTATGAATCTGGATATTCGACAGATCACGCTCAATCGCCGTATTCACCATGGATTCACCCCAGCCCATCCAGACTGCGCCGGCCAGAAGAGAGCCCCACAATCCCAGGGCGATGGAGAGAATAATAATGAAACTGCGTTTCTTATTTCTCCAGGTATTTTTCCATGCAAGAGTCAACAGCATCTTGTTTTCTCCTTAACAGCGCATTGCCTGCACGGGCTGCAATTTTTTGATGAAGAAGAGGGGATAGAGCGCTGTTGCCAGTGCAATGAGCAGAACAACAATTGCCTGGTGAATGAAGAGCCCCGGATCCACGCTGAAATAGAAAACCGGGTTCTCCACACCGAACAACTTATAAAAAGCTGCAACTCCGCCGGTAATGGGGATCGGGTGAAAATGAAAATAAATAATCACAGGCAGGCTTACCGCAACTCCAACGATTGCGCCTATGGAGGCAAGAAATACGGTTTCCAATGTCGTTACCCAAATGAGGCTCGTTTTTCTCATCCCGACCGATATCAGAATGCCGAATTCTCTTGCCCGCTCAGTGGTCATCATCATGATGGTGCTGAAAACGCCGAAAGCAATGACAATATAAAGAATAATCAGCATGATCAATCCGCTTGCATTATCCAGCTCAATGCCCTGGACCAGGTCAGGCATCATTTCTTCCCAGGACATGATAGTATATTGCCTGCCCAGCATTGAACTTAATGCATTATGCACGTCCGCCTGGTTCCTGATATCGTCCAGCATGATCGCCAGTGAGGTTATTCTGCCAAAAGCTGAAAATATGTTCTGAGCATTCCCCAGCGCCAGGAAGACCGAAGCGTTGTTCATCTCCTGAACCGGGAACCTGACAATACCCGCAACCGGCAGCCTTGCCGCAGCAATGTTGCCGTGATAGCCCTGTCCGTAAAGCACAATACTGTCTCCGACACCGGCTTTAAGCATATCCGCTAATCCCTCTGCGATTAATACTCCATTAGATGTATTCGTCAGATATTTACCCTGCACAAGCCTTTTCCCCAGGCCGGTCATATTGTTTTGCGCTGCCGGATCAATCCCGATAATTTGCGCCACCCTTGTAGCCTTTTCAAAGGAGACCAGCGAAAAAGCCTCCAGTCTCGGCACTATGGAAGTGATGTGAGGAATTTGCAAAATCTCTTTTTGCTGTTTTTCATCAATAACAATGCTGCGGTCCAGCGAGCGATTTTCCCAGTAACCATTCCCCTGCACCTGCATGTAGCCGGTGTAAAATCTGACCGAGGAGCGGATCATATATGCGTAAGAGCCGTCCTGCATTGAACGCATTACAACAGCGACAAGGACAGCAAGAAGCACGGAAGCCACGGCAATGAGTGTTCGTTTTTTATTGCGCCATAAATTCCGCCAGCTTAAGGCCATGTACATAAATCCCCCTTCTACCGCACCCGTTTCATGTTTTGTAATGAGAAGAAAGACGGACTGATCTTTACATTAAATTTAATATCATGATAATTCAGGACTGTTTTTTGCCCCGGCTTGTTTACAGGAATCATCTCCCAGCGGGAGGGAAGTATCCGGCCTCCCATTTTTTTAATTTCCCTGCCGGTTAATGTTTTGACTAATTTACCTTCTTCATCATAATATTCGGTTTTTAATTCCATATAACCCTTTTTTGAAATCCACATTATTACTTTTCCCCAGACTACACCCGCTTCCGGTCCGGGCATTAATTTTATTTTGTAACATGCATACCCATTGATCTTTTCTTCCCCGATCAAGCTCTGGATGTAATCGTCTACCACGGACGATTCCCGCACCAGATCATCATTGGTGAAATCCGAGCCCATCCACGGCTGCAGCATCATGGATGGGGGGATTTTGATTACCCGCTGAATCGCAGGAATCCAGTTCCAGAGCTCATTTTTACGTTTCAGTGTTACAATTCCTTTGTCTTTTGCGGGTCCGGTAATCAGGATTAATGCATAAGCGGGTTCCAGCATCCATGCTTTAGTAGAAATTTTCCGGGTCCAGGAAGGTCTGATGAGAGTCATTGTGACTTCTGAAACGCTGCTTTTGCCATGCCACATTTCATCCGCCTTTTTTACGATTTCTCCTGGCGTCTCTGCAAAGACCGGGCAGCAGAAGAGGGCGACACACAGAAGGGATAGCAATATAAAAAGAGTCTTCATTTTATTTACTCCCCTTAAAGATTTTAAATAAAACTCATGACACACAGGGCCTCCTGCAATCAATATGCATCCGGATATTAGAGTTTAACAAATATATCTATAATAGTGTCTGCAATAGCGTCTGCGTAAAAACATAACGGTTAAGCCGTCATTCCCGCATTCTGTTGAGCGGGAATCCAGTGGCTTTACCAGTGGCTTTAATAGATTCCGGATGCCCGGTTACTATTCTACTCCTGATTGGAATATTCTGTTAATCGCAAAACAGGTTATAATTTACAGGGTATAATTTAATTGAATAATAAACTTCAAAATATTCGAATTTAACATTTGAGCCCGGACTATGCATTACGCTATCATCTCAGACGTCCATGCCAATCTTGAGGCCCTTCAAGCTGTTCTTGCAAAAACAGAAGAGGAGAAAATCGAGGGTATTCTTTTCTCAGGCGACAGTGTCGGCTATGGTCCGGACCCGAATGAGTGCACAAAAATTTTAAAAGAAAAGGCAAAAATAATGGTTGCCGGCAACCACGACCGGGCGGCTGCCGGAATGACCGGCATTACATATTTCAACCCTCTTGCAAGAGTTGCCATTGAGTGGACGAGAGAAGTTTTGAGCAGGGAAAACGTGGAGTTTCTTCAAAGCCTGCCTCTGACAGCGGAATTGGAAGAAGACAATATCTATCTTGTGCATGCAACCCCCAGGGAGCCGGAGAAATGGCGCTATTTATTATATGAATACGATGCGCGCATAAATTTCAACTATTTCAAAGAAAAGATATGCTTTTTAGGCCATTCGCATATACCCTTTATAGTGGAACGTTTTTCAGGAGGTGAAATAAAATTTCATTACCATTATGCGGAAATCCGTAAAGAGAACAGGTACATTGTAAATGCGGGCAGTGTCGGCCAGCCGCGGGACGGCAATCCTGATGCAGCATATGTCCTGCTCAGCGACAATAGCGTGGAAATAAAGCGGATATCTTATGATATAGTATTAACTCAAAAGAAGATGAAAAAAGCCGGCTTGCCGGCGTATCTTATTAACAGGCTATCGGCTGGAAGATAAAAATGTAGCTCAATGTAGCTCAATGTAGCTCAATGTTAAGCAATGTTAAGCAATGTTGAACAATATTGAGCAACGTTGAGCTACATAACCGGGAGGACAATTTGATACCACGATATTCAAGACCTGAAATGGCAAAAATCTGGGAGCCTCAAAATAAATTTCAGAAATGGCTCGATGTTGAGATCGCAGCTTGTGAGGCCTGGGCTGAATTGGGTGAGATACCTAAAAAGAGTCTGGCGACAATTAAAAAACGCGCCAAATTCAACATTAAACGGATTGATAAGATAGAAAAAAAAGTGAAGCATGATGTAATAGCTTTCTTAACATCAGTTGCGGAAAATGCAGGGCCTGATTCCCGGTTCATTCACAAGGGCCTTACATCATCGGATATAGGTGATACGGCGCTTGCCCTTTTGATGCGCGAGGCAGCGGACATCATCATTAATGGCATTACAGAGCTAATGAAAGTTTTAAAAGACAATGCCATCAAATATAAGACAACCCTCCAGATGGGCAGGAGCCACGGCATTCATGCTGAGCCCACTACATTCGGACTCACTTTTACCCTCTGGTATGAAGAGATGAAGCGGGACCTTGCCCGCATAAAAGCAGCAAGAGATACAATCAATTATGGACAGCTATCAGGCCCTGTCGGGACATTTTCAAGTCTTCCACCCTCTATTGAAACCTATGTATGCAAAAAACTCGGCCTTAAGCCCGCACCGGTGACAACACAGGTCATCCAGAGGGACAGGCATGCAGAGTATATGAACACACTTGCCCTCATAGCCGGGGCCATTGAAAAAATGGCAGTGGAGATGAGACATCTTCAGCGGACGGAAGTGCTTGAGGCAGAGGAGCCCTTTGAAAAAGGGCAGAAAGGCTCTTCTGCAATGCCGCATAAACGGAACCCCATTGGCAGCGAAAACCTCAGCGGATTAGCAAGGGTCGTCCGCTCAAATGCTGTGGCTGCCATGGAAAATATCCCTTTGTGGCACGAACGCGACATCAGCCATTCATCTGTTGAAAGGATAATAATCCCGGACAGCACAATACTCATTGATTACATGCTGGTGAGGCTGACCGGCATACTCAGGGGCATCCGGGTTTACCCGGAAAGAATGAAGGAGAATATTGATAGAAGCTGCGGCCTTTTCTGTTCACAGCGTGTGCTTCTGCAATTAACGGAAAAGGGATTAAGCCGTGAGAATGCCTATCGCCTTGTTCAAAAAAGGGCCATGCAGAGCTGGGAGCAGAGGAAGCCTTTTAAAGATTTGTTGAAAAAAGACCGATTAATAAAGAAATATCTGTCAGATGATGAAATAGATGCCCTGTTTGACTTAAAGTTTTATACAAAAAATGTGAATTACATATATAAGAGGGTGTTTAAGCAGGGTTTGTGACCGGATTCCGGCTTTAAGGACTGCCGGAATGACAGACAGACATACTGATTTTCAGGAGGGACAATGGCTGAAAAACATGCCCGTCGGCCGGCTTTAATACTCACCTTTGCAGTATTTCTTTTTCTTGTATCCATTGCAGCAGCAGCGCCTGTGAATGAAAAAGATATTCCGGGATATCTTTTGAAGTGGAAACCCTGGGTCCTCCACGGAATGCAAGAGAGGCTCTGTCCCCCGGATTATAACAATGAAAATGCTGTCCGCTGCATGTGGCCGTCAAGATTAAGGCTGTATTTTAATTCCAGAGGCGGCAGGTTTGAACAGGAGTGGGTTGTGTTTTCCAAAGGCTGGGCGCCGCTTCCCGGGGGAGGGGATATATGGCCCGAAAAAGTAAAGTCAGACAATAAAGGCATCCCTGTAACTAACAGAAATCAGACCCCGTCCATATACCTTACTCCCGGTAAATACCGTGTAAGCGGAAAATTCAAATGGACGGAGATGCCCGAGATGATCAGGATTCCTCCTGCAACAGGCATGGTCGCTCTTTCCATAAACAACAAGAGCGTTGATTATCCTGTGCTGGATAAGAACAACCGCCTCTGGCTGCAGAAACGTGTTTTATCTGAAAACCGGGAAGACCGTCTTTCCGTAAGAATTTTCAGGCTGATAACCGATTCCATACCTCTGAAAATGACTACCCGTCTTCAGGTCAATGTTTCAGGCCGGAGCAGGGAGATCAAACTCGAAAAAGTCCTTCTGAACAACAGCATCCCAATGAGCCTTAAAAGCCCGCTCCCGGCGAGGATCGGGGATGCGGGCGACTTGCTGATACAGGCCCGCCCCGGTCGCTGGGGAATTAATATAATTACACGATTCAGCGGGCCTGTAAATAAGCTTGGGCCTGCAGCCGGGGCCTTCGGGCGCGAAATATGGTCGTTTGCTCCGCAGAACCATCTCCGTATGGTTAAGCTTGAGGGGGTGCCGTCTGTTGAACCCGGACAGACCGGCATGCCCTCCGGATGGAAGCAGTATTCAGCATATATCGTTGAACCCGGTGCAATTGTCAGGTTCAGGGAGATACGGAGGGGTGATCCTGATCCTGCGCCCGACCGTTTAAATCTCTACAGGACCTGGTGGCTTGATTTTGATGGAAAGGGCTTTACCATACAGGATCATATCACCGGCACCCTGAGCCGCAAGTGGCGGCTTGCCATAAATCCGCCGGCAATGCTTGGCCGGGTATCGGTCAGCGGAACGGACCGCCTCATAACAACCGGTGAAGACGGCAAAAAACCCGGGGTCGAACTCAGGCAGGGGAAGCTGAATCTGACAGCGGATTCAAGGTATGTCAAAGCAACAGCCGTCATCCCGGCAGTCGGCTGGGACCATGATTTTAACTCCCTGTCCGGAGTGCTGAACCTCCCTCCCGGCTGGAGGCTGATTACAGCAGCCGGCGTTGACATTTTGCCCGGCACATGGGTCAGGCGCTGGACACTTCTTGATTTTTTCCTGGTGCTGATTATTGCTGCCGCAGTGTTTAAGCTCAGGAACCTTAAGTGGGGAATTATTGCATTGTTGACAATGGTATTGATATTCCATGAACCCGGTGCGCCGCGGACAATATGGCTCCATATCCTTGCGGCAACAGCCCTGATCCGCGTGCTGCCTGAAGGCTGGTTCAAACGGCTGGTCTACATATGGGGAGGCGGTGCTGTTATTATCCTGCTGGTCATGGTCATACCTTTTATGGTCAGTCAGATCAGGACAGGAATATTCCCGCAGCTTGAGCTGCACAGAGCGTATAGCACCGGATCGCAAGTCATGGAAAAGGCGGTCATGATTGATGATGAAGAGGTCATGGAGGAAGCAGACAAAACCGGGCCTCTGTCGAAATCCCGGAGCAAAATCAGGAAACAATATGAACTCAAAGATTCAATGGGATACTCTCAGGTTTTGAGAAAAACGGATGCATATAGAAAAAGGAAAGAGATTTTCACCGGTGATCCTGATGCACTTATACAGACAGGGCCGGGAATCCCCACGTGGAAATGGAAGGCCATTAAAATGCAATGGAACGGGCCGGTGAAGAGAGACCAGGAGATCAGGCTGTGGCTGCTCTCACCATCTGCAAACCTTGTGCTCGCGTTTGTCCGGGTCATTCTGCTCGCATTCATGATTATGGGAGTAATTGAGCCGCGCGCAATGTGGCAAAAGATGAGCGGCAAAATGAACAGTACCGCAGCAATGGCCGTATTAATGGTTTTATTTGCAGGAGGCATATCCGGCGCACACGCAGGGGACTCCCTGTTTCCGCCGCCAGAGCTCCTGAAAGAGCTTCAGGCCAGGCTGCTTGAAAAGCCCGACTGCTTTCCGGACTGCGCCGACTTTCTCCGAATGGACCTGAAGGTTATGCCTGAAAGCCTGCACATTCTCCTTGAGGTACATGCAGCCTCCCGGACTGCGGTGCCTCTGCCCGGTAATTCGGGGGCATGGTCTCCTGAAGAGGTCTACCTTGACAACAAGCCCCTCAGCGAGCTGTCAAAGGATTCCGGCGGCATGCTCTGGGCGCTTGTGCCTGAAGGGATTCACAGGATTGTATTAACCGGGAAATCCGGTTCCGGAAATTCCATACAGATCCCCCTGCCCCTGAAGCCTCACTATGCAACTTATTCAGGCAGTGGATGGGATGTGCAGGGAATACATAAGGACGGAAGAGTCGAAAGCGGCATTCAGATAACACGCATCAAAAAAGAATCAGGTGAGCGTCTGCCTGCGGACAGCGGCAATCTTCCCCCTTTCCTTCATGTTGAACGTATTCTCCACCTGGGGCTTACATGGCAGGTCGAAACCATGGTAACCCGCCTGACACCGGCTGGTACACCGGCAGCAGTTTCTGTGCCGCTCTTGCAGGGCGAGTCTGTAACCACTGCGGGGATTCACGTGGAAGACGGAAAGGCGCTTGTAAACATGGATCCGAAATCAAGCAGAATATCATGGAGCTCATCTCTGAAAACAGCCCCTGAGATTTCTCTGAAGGCGCCTGAGACTGTTCCCTGGACAGAGACATGGGTGCTTGACGCAAGCCCCATATGGCATTGCGAGCTTTCAGGAATTCCGGTTATCCACCATCAGGACAGGCAGGGAGACTGGCGTCCGACCTGGAAGCCCTGGCCCGGTGAAAGCGTCTCAATCAGGATAACCCGGCCAAAGGCAATACCCGGACAGATGATCACAATTGATTCGGCAAAGCTGGTGTTAACTCCCGGTCTCCGTTCAGACAAGGCGGGGCTTGCCTTGAAGGTCAGGGCCAGCCAGGGCGGACAGCACGAGGTCATTCTGCCTGAAGGCGCGGACTTGCAGACAGTCAGGATCAATGATAAAAGCCAGCCGATCAGGCAGGAAGGGCAAAAGGTTGTCATACCTCTTCAGCCCGGAAGCCAGACGATTAATCTTGGATGGAACCGTGAATCAGGATCTTCCATGCTGATCAGGGGGCCGGATGTGAAAATCGGGAAAGAGGCAGTAAATGCGCAAGTCACTTTCAATATGCCGCGAAACAGGTGGATACTCTGGACTTCCGGCCCGACTCTCGGCCCCGCGGTCCTGTTCTGGAGTTATATATTCATCGTTATTCTGATAGCGCTTGGGCTTGGAAGGGTCACGATAACTCCGCTCAAGAGGCGTCACTGGCTGCTTTTGAGCCTTGGCCTCACCCAGGTCCCTGCGTTTACGGCAATACTGATTGCCGGGTGGTTCCTTGTCATCGGGGTACGTAAAGATCATCACCCTCCTGAAAAAGCTTTTCTTTACAACCTGGCACAGACCGGTCTGATAATATGGACAGTGGTCGCCATGTCCGGCCTTTACACGGCTATTTCACGGGGCCTGCTCGGTATTCCCGACATGCAGATCTCAGGCAATAATTCGACACAGCTCTATCTGAACTGGAGCCGGGACAGGATAGGGTCCGCAATGCCTCAGCCGTGGGTGCTTTCGCTTCCCAGGCTGGTATACAATATTCTAATGCTTTTCTGGGCCATGTGGCTTGCCTTCTGTCTTGTCAAATGGCTCAGGTGGGCATGGGAATGTTTCAGCAGCGGCGGTGTATTGAAGAAAATGAAACTGAAACGTGCTACGTTGCCCCGGACGAAAAAACCTGAACCGGAAAAACAGGAGCCGCGAAAGTAAAGGCTCGCTCAAAAATAAAATGTTATTTTTCGCGCTCAGTTTTGTATATTTGTTTTTATAATTTTTCATATATGCCATACCGGTATAATTTCAGAAGAGGAGGAAAGCGGGCGATCAACCTTGCTATTAAAGAATTAAAAAACCATCTTGCCAGAAAGCAAAAGCAGGCAGTCGCAACTGCAAGGCGGTTGGTTAGTTAGTCCGATCTTAATTACCGGCAAAAGGGATTGCTCACGCACGCCTTAAGCCATCCCAATGCCCAATACACTCCGCAGTCACATATGCAGGCCCACAGTGTCGTGTATGAAGAGGCAAATTGACTTTTAAGAATTGAATGTGTTTGAATTAAAAGTCTGTTTAAAAGGACTTTCCTTTTGCAGGCGCGAATGGATGTGAGGAAGAGGGGTGAGAATCCCCCGCTGCCCCGCAGCCGTAACGGGAACGAAAGCCCAATCGTAAGCCACTGGTCGAAAAGACCGGGAAGGCGGGTGAGTAGGATGCAACCCTGAAACGGGTCGCAATGCCCTGAGCCGGAAGACCTGTCCATTTGGAAATCTCGAGGGAGGTGTGTAATCCTGTCAATGATTTCATTCCTTCAGTATCTCGGATTCTATCTTATATCGTAGCTGCCCTGGTCTCCCCATTCGGAAAAGGGGGAGATATATCCGAGCAGTTGCACACGGAGAACAAAACCCATAGTCTCCCGACATGGAGGTAAGAAATTATGTTTAAGAGTATCCGGAAGAGAGACGGAAAGACACTAAGCTTCGATGCAGAAAAGATTACAAATGCAATTGCAAAGGCCGGCGCAGCTACCGGTGAGTTTGATTACGATACTGCCGGAAAGCTGACCCTGAAGGTTCTGAACCTTGCACAGCAGGTTATCGGCAACAGGATCCCTGCTGTTGAGGAGATTCAGGATATAGTGGAGGAGGTGCTTCTGTCCTCGGTTTACCGCAGGACTGCCAAGGCATACATCCTCTACCGCGAGCAGCATGCCGGGATCAGGCGGATCACCACAAAGGTGGATATCGACCTTGTTGATCAGTACCTGCAACAGATTGACTGGAAGGTCAATGAGAACAGCAACATGGCGTTTTCACTCCAGGGACTGAATAACTATATCTCATCAGAGATCAGCAGTATCTACTGGCTGAACAGGATATACCCTCCCGGGATCAGGCATGCCCACTCAAACGGAGACTTCCATATCCATGACCTGAACATCCTCTCCGTGTACTGTGTGGGATGGGACCTTTTTGATCTCCTGATGCAGGGGTTTAAGGGCGCGTCGGGAAAGATAGAGAGCAGCCCTGCCCGGCATTTCCGCAGCGCCCTGGGTCAGGCGGTGAATTTCTTCTACACACTCCAGGGAGAGGCTGCGGGCGCGCAGGCATTCTCAAACTTTGACACCCTTTTAAGCCCGTTTATCAGATATGACGGCCTGAGTTACAGGGAAGTCAAACAGGCGCTGCAGGAGTTTGTCTTTAATATCAATGTGCCTACAAGGGTTGGTTTTCAGACCCCTTTTACAAATATCACCCTTGACCTTACTGTTCCAAAAAACTTTTCAGACCGGCCTGTTGTTACAGGCGGCAAACTGACAGAGGAGACATACAGCGGGTTTCAGACAGAGATGGATATGTTCAACAGGGCGTTTCTGGAGGTGATGCTGGAGGGCGATGCCAAGGGACGGGTCTTTACATTCCCGATTCCCACATACAATATCACAAAGGATTTTGACTGGGAAAATCCTAACCTCGATGTCTTATGGGAGGTGACCGCCAGGTATGGGATTCCCTATTTTTCAAACTTCATAAACTCGGACATGAAACCCGAGGATGCCCGTTCCATGTGCTGCAGGCTGAGGCTTGATAACAGGGAATTGCAAAAGAGAGGGGGCGGTCTCTTCGGGGCAAACCCGCTGACAGGCTCTATCGGCGTGGTCACAATCAATATGCCGAGGCTCGGATATTCGGCTGAAAACGAGGATGAGTTTATTGCTCTCATAGACAGACTGATGGTCCTGTCAAAAGAGAGCCTTGAGATAAAGAGAAAGGTCCTGGAGAAGTTTACGGAAGGCAATCTTTACCCTTATGCAAGGTACTATCTGAGGAGCGTCAAGGAACGTTTTGATGCGTACTGGAAAAATCACTTCTCCACAATCGGCCTTATAGGCATGAACGAGGCCTGTCTGAACCTGTTCGGCAAGGGGATCGCCTCCGGGCAGGGACACGCCTTTACACTAAAGGTCATGGATTTTATGAGGAGTAAATTAGTGGAGTTTCAGGAGGAGACAGGTAACAACTATAACCTTGAGGCCACGCCTGCTGAGGGGACATCATACCGGCTGGCGAAGATTGATAAAGAGAGGTTCCCGGATATTATCTGTGCCAATGAGACCCAATATCAAGGCCGCAGGGCGGAACCGTTTTATACAAACTCCACACACCTGCCTGTAGACTTTACCGATGATATGTTTGAGGCGCTGAATTATCAGGATGAGTTTCAGCAGAGGTACACGGGCGGGACAGTCCTGCATCTTTATGCAGGAGAGAGAATAGACGATACATCCGCCCTGAAGGGACTTATCCGCAGGGTCTGTGAAAACTACCGCATGCCCTATTTCACTGTAACCCCTACTTTCAGCGTCTGTCCCGGCCATGGGTATATTGCAGGTGAGCACAGCAAGTGCCCCCGCTGTCATGAAGAGACGGAGATTTATTCCCGCATAGTCGGCTACCTGCGTCCTGTAAAACAGTGGAACAGGGGCAAGAAAGAAGAGTTCAGGACACGGAAGGAGTTTACCCTGGCATGAGAACAGGCGGCCTTCATAAGTTCTCTTTAATAGATTATCCCGGGAAGATAAGCGCTGTTGTCTTTACACAGGGGTGCAATTTCAGGTGTCCCTATTGCCATAACCCAGGGCTGGTTTATCCTGCCATGTTCAGCAGCCCTGTGCCTGAACAGGATGTCCTCTCATTTCTGTCACGCAGGAAGGGATTGATTGACGGTGTGGTTATAACAGGCGGCGAACCCCTGCTGCTGCAGGGGCTCGCGGAATTTATCAGGGCTGTTAAAGACATGGGGTTTGTTGTAAAGCTGGATACCAATGGCTCAAGACCCGCCGCGCTTGAGGAATTATTAAAAGCCAGGTTGCCTGATTATATTGCCGTGGATTACAAGGCTCCGCTCAGGATCTATCACAGGGTCGCCGGAACCGGGGTGGATACAGGGGCCATTATCAGTTCCGTTAATGCCGTAACAGGAAGCGGCATACCCTATGAAATAAGGACAACCCTCTTCAGCGGCCTCGGCAGAGAGGACATAAGCGAGATGATAATGGAGTTGCAACTTATGAAAACGGAAAACTACTTTCTGCAGGCATTCAAGCCGTATGCGGATTGCAGGGAAGACCTTGCCCCCCTGGAAGTGAATGCCGAACACCTTTACAAAAGTCTCTGCGGATTCAGCAGATACGGCATCAGGAATATCTCAAAGGAGGAACAATACCATCATGTTTGTCATAGGTGAAAAGATTAATGCGCTGAACACAGCGGTTTATGAAAGCATTGTCTCGGGAGATTTCTCCCCGATAGTCAGTCTTGCCATTTTACAGGCGGAATCAGGGGCGGATGCATTAGATATAAATTTCGGCCCTGATATCAAAAATGGAGAGGCTATTATGAAGGAGTTGGTTATGCTCATAAAACAGCATGTTGATGTGCCACTTTGTCTCAACGGCACACCGGAGATCATCGAGGCAGGACTTGCGGCACATAAAGGCAGGGCGATAATAAACGGTGTCACCGGCGAAAGGGAAAGGATGGAGAGGCTTCTTGATCTTGCACATGAGTTCAATGCCTCTGTTATCGGCATGGCCGTGCCCGGAAACGGATATGCAGAATGTACGGACAGCAGGTGTGTGATCGCCGTGGACATTGCCGAACAGGCAACACGCCGGGGGATTGATGTTTCAGACATATACATGGATCCTGTCCTGTCCTCATTTGCAGTAAGCCCTGATGCACTGCTTAATGCAGCCGGAAGCATTCGCGCCTTCAAGGAGATGCTTCCGGGAGTGAAAACTCTCGTGGGACTGAGCAATATCTCACAGGGAATCAGGAAAAAGAACAGGCATATTATCAATAACACCACCCTCGGTGTAATGGCCGGTGCAGGGCTTGATGCCGCAATATTGAATCCCCTGGACAGGGTGGTTACAGAGACTTCAAAGACATTAAAACTGCTGTGCCGGAGCGGTGTCTATTGTGACGCCTATCTCTGCGGATAGAGGCAATGAAGTTATGAAAGAGAAAAAACTCAGAAAGAGGACACTTAAGGACAAGCCGGCAATCCTTATTGCCGCCTTTGGAACGAGCGCCAGGGGAGGGGTTGTTTATGAGATTTTCGACAGACTGGTAAAAAAGAAATTCAGCTGGCTTGAGACCCGCTGGGCTTATACATCCGAGATAATCAGGGAAAAGACAGGCCACCCGGGAGTGACAGAGGCGCTTGCCTCCCTGGAGGCAGAGGGGTACAGAAGGGTGGTGGTGCAGCCCCTGCACGTGTTCCCGGGCACCGAATATCAGATACTGTCAGAGGTATGTGAGAGCTTCCCCGGATTGAGGACGATAGTAGGCGAGACCCTCCTGCACAGGTGGCGCTTTGTTGAAGAGGCGCTGGATATTGTTTCAATAGACTTCCTGTCTCCGGAAGAGGGAATCAACATGATAGCGGCGCACGGCACGCCACTTGCCGCAGACCCTGCAAATATACTCTGCCTGGGGCTTGATAATCTCCTGTCTCACAGGTATGACAATGTCTTCCTGTCCACCCTCGAGGGTATTCCGGGCAGGGAAAGCGCCTTCAGGAAAGTTCAGATGAAAAAGCAGGGCTGGCAAAGGGCAAGGTTAATCCCCTTTATGTATGTAGCCGGGCTTCATGTGGAAGAAGACCTCATGGGTGAAGATAACAGCTTCATGACTGCCCTTGAAGAGACGGGCTTTGAGGTGGACTGGGTCTCGGCAGAATATGAGGGAGTGTCCTTCCCGAAGAGTCTGGGTTTTTATGATGACATACCGCACTGTTTTCTTGACCGTCTGAAGAGGTCTATGGAGTTGATGAGGTTTTATTAAAGTTGATGATAAACACGGCAGGGGCGGGTTATGAATCTTAAAGGAGGTGACAAGAAGAAAGACGGTTTAATACGATTATGAGAATAAGGAGTTTAAAATGAAAAAACGAAACAATCCTGAAGATATGACGCCTGAGGAACTCAGAAAAGAGAAGGAGTTTATAAAAGAATGCCTGAGGGACGAGGAAGAACTTTTTGATTTTACATTCAACAAGTCATCCGTGCATATCGGTGGGATTAAGTCAAGGGAGATGCAGGAGAAACACGAGGAAAAGTGTCGCGAATATAATGAAAGAATAAAAAAGATCGAGGAGATGTTAAGAACAAGAAAAGAATAAAAAAACATTGCTGGCTGGATGTCAGGGAAGAGGGGTGAAAGTCCCCCGCTGCCCCGCAGCCGTGAAGGTAACGAAAGCCCGAACCAAAATCACTGGTCGTAATAACCGGGAAGATGGGCAAGTAGGCAAAAGACCTGAGCCGGAAGACCTGTCCAGACCGGAACCTTAAATCAAAAAATTTCTCGAGGGAGGAAAAGAAATGAAGCCAACACGTCTTTTGTATCATGTTTTGCTCACCGTCTGTATTTTATCCTTTGTCACTTCTGTGTCTGCAGGTGATGATCTGACTTCAATGGAAGAGATCGTTGTCACAGGTACCAAGATTGAAAAGAAGATTGAAAATCTGACCGATTCCGTGACGGTAATTACTGCTGATGAGATAGAGAAAAACAATTTTACGGATTTTACGGAAATCCTGAGGTCTACGCCGGGTGTTGAGTTTAAACAGGCAGGCGGCCCCGGCCAGTTCAACTACCCGAAGTTGAGAGGCTTCAGCCAGGGACATTTTCTGGTTGTTATTGACGGTGTCAAGGTAAATGAAGCAATGAGTGGCGGCGTCAGCAACCTCTTAGGCCAGATTGACCCTCAGATCATCGAAAAAATCGAAATCCTGAGAGGGCCTCAGGCTGCCATTTACGGTTCAAACACCACTGCAGGCGTTATTGTCATTACGACAAAAAAGGGCACAAAAAGACCGGAAATAAAGGTCGGCGGTGAAGCAGGGTCTTTAGACTGGAGAAAAGACTATGCTTCCGTAAGGGGTTCAAGCGATAAACTGAGATATTCATTGTACGCGGGGGATACTGACAGCGGCGGCGTGCATGAGTATGAATACTTTAAAGATTTCTCTTCAAATTTAAACCTGGGTTATAAATTCAGCGATTCGTTTAATATTGACGGTTCTTTTATGTATACGGACTCGGAATTTAACTATGCCGAGCTTCGTGAGTCATACGCTGATGACTCTCCCTCAACACCGTGGTGGTCGTTCCAACTGCCTGACCCCAATTCCCTGTCTGCATCGGATTACTATAACGGAAGCATTAAGATGCAGCATAAAATTACCGACAGCTTAAAGCAGACCCTTACGCTTGGCTACTATAAGCATAAGAAGAAAGGTCTGGATGAGGATGACGGTTACCTTGGAAGTGTTATCGCTCCGGTCGATAATTTTACACTCGACTGGGTGAATTATTATAACAAGGGCGATATTGTCCCGGTATACGACAAAGGTGACGGAAAGCCCTATTATTACCGGAATGAAAACTACCTGGCTGATTACAACTTCATATGGGACTGGGAACTGGGACCGGACACCTTAAACACCTTCCTTCTTGGCACTGAATTCCAGAAACAGGAAGGAAAAAAATGGGGTAAATACGGAGAAATCGAAAAGGATCTGAATAATTATTCATTTTACCTCAATGACCAGGTTCTTATGCTCAACGGTGACCTTGTCTTCTCGTTCGGGGTAAGGAATGATCATCATGAGGAATTTGGAAACCAGGTCACGGGAAAGGCAGGCATCAGCTACACTTTCCAGGCCGCGGGAACCACCCTTTACGGGGATTACGGGACAAGTTTCAAAGCGCCCACATTTTCCAATTTGTATGATCCCAAATACGGGAACAAACATCTCGACCCGGAGAAAGGGAAAACTTATGAGTTCGGCGTCAGGCAGTCACTGCTGCAGAAAAGACTCAACCTCGAATCTGCTTACTGGCATACGAAATTAAATGATGCCATTGCTTTTGTCTACGGGATCAATCCCGATCCCGCGATTATCGGCATGTATGATAACCGGGATGCGGCAAGATCACAGGGGGTTGAAGCATCGCTGTCTTTCAACCTGACCGATTCGCTGACATTCAGGGGAAACTACACCTATACTGATGCAAAATCCGAGAAAGACGGTGAGACATTCAGGACAGTGCAGATTGCCAGGAACAAGTTCAATCTTGATCTTGCATATGATATCAATAATTTACATCTCAATATCCACGGTTATTATTCAGGTCCCCGGCTCAGGTGGAAGGGTGATAAGGAGATGGATTCTTACTTCAGGACAGACGTGGCTGCCAGGGCGGGTATTACTGAAAACTGGGTTGTCTATGCAAGAGCCGAAAACATTTTCAATGAGAATATTGTAGAAGGGCTCGGGTATGAACAGCCCGGTGTCTATGCCGTTGCCGGCCTGGAATGGAAGTTTTAAAGTGATACACTTTCAAAACATCTCATTCAAATATGCCGGTCGTGCCGGCAGGTCGGTGCAGGGGGTCTCCTTTTCCGTGCCGCAGGGCCAATGCGTGCTTGTCACAGGCCGGACAGGCTGCGGCAAGAGCACGCTCCTTAAGATGCTCGGCGGCATAATCCCCCATGAGAGTGCAGGCAGGATGGAAGGCACGGTGACCGTTAACGGTATTGACACCCGCCGCTCTTCCCTGCCCGTCATTGCACAGTATGTGGGGATGGTTTTCCAGAGCCCGGATGACCAGCTCTTTTGCACGACAGTGAGGGATGAGCTCTCATTCGGCCCTGAAAACCTGGGTATCCCGCGTGAAGAAATTGATAAAAGGGTGAAGGAGGCGCTCTCCATAGTAGGCCTTCAGGGGTTTGAAGACAGGCAGATACAGAGGCTTTCAGGCGGGCAGAAACAGCGCATTGCCATAGCCTCGCAGCTTGCAATGAAACCTGTGGTCCTGGCGCTTGACGAGCCTGTCAGCCAGCTTGACCCTGTGGGCACACAGGAGATAGTAAAGTGCCTCCATGACCTGAAGCAGAAGGGCATCACCATTGTCATAGTGGAGCACAGGGTTGATGATGTGATAGGCATTGTCGACCGCATCATGGTTATGGACAGTGGAAGGTTTGTGCTTGACATAGACAGGAAAGAGCTTCCCCGCCATGTGGAGGTCTTTAAAAACCTCGGGCTCAGGGTGCCTGATGCCCTGCAGATCGCAGGCGTGATCTCTCCTTGCCTGTCGGAGAACTGGGTCCGGGATGCAACTGAAGAAATCATGAAACGGCAGACTTTTTTAAACAGCTCAAATGATTACGGTCATGAGGTCTCCCGTACCGGTCAACAGAAAAGGATAGTCAGCCTCAGGGATATGTCTTTCAGCTATCACGGCGCAGGGCAGCCCGCGCTCAGGGGGGTCTCCCTTGATATTTACCGGAACGACATAATTGCGATCCTGGGACAGAACGGGTCAGGTAAATCCACACTCCTGAGTATCCTCTCCGGGCTGAACCGTCCGTCCACAGGCAGTATAAGCATGAACGGACTCTCTTGCAGCGGTGGGCAGCGGCGTAATGGCAAAGGCAGTGTGGGAATGGTCTTTCAGAATCCCGACCTCCAGTTGTTTGAGGACAGCGCTCAGGCTGAGATGGAGTTCGGCCAGAAGAACCTCGGTATTCCCGCTGATCTCCGCATGGAACAGAACAGGAGACTTTTCCGTCTCCTGCGGCTTGAAGGAGTGGAGGATGTGCCCCCTCATGCCCTCTCAAAGGGGCAGCGCCTCAGGGTGGCGACAGGGGCTGTGCTTGCCATGAGGCCCGGGCTTCTCATCCTTGATGAGCCGACAACAGGACAGAATGAAGAGAATATCTGCAACCTGATCCGGACGATCAGGGGAGAGACCGGGATAGAGGCGGTTGTCTTCTGTACACACGATTTTGACACAGCAGCCGGTTTTGCCAACAGGATACTGCTTATGAAAGAGGGAAGGATCATTGCCGACGGCCCGGTCACGGAGGTGCTCGGCAGTGAAGAGATTCTTGAAGAAGCAGGGCTCCTGGCTCCATTGCCCCTGATACTTTCCAGAAAAGCAGGTATTGATCCGCCTGTGCTTACGGTCGGAGAATTTTTAGGAGTGGTAAATGGAGTCCTCTGAGAACAGATTATCAGTGAAGGGTTATTCCTATCCTTTTTCTGCAATAGTGGGGCAGGAAGAGATGAAACTCGCCCTTGTCCTGAATGCCATAGAGCCGCGTATCAGCGGGGCGCTGATCAGGGGTGAGAAGGGCACTGCAAAGTCAACGGCTGTCAGGGCGCTGAGGGGGCTTTTACGCGACATAGAGGTAGTGACGGGATGCCCTTATTCATGTGACCCTGACGATAATGCCCGGCTCTGCCCGGATTGTACGGAGATGATCAGATCCGGCAGACATCCCGGTATTGCATACAGGAGGGTTCCTCTTATTAACCTCCCATTGAATGTAACAGAGGAGATGGTCACCGGCGGTCTGGATATGGAGGTTGCTCTCAGCAAGGGCCGGAGGCGGTTTCAGCCGGGACTCCTTGCCGGGGCAAACAGGGGCATCCTTTACATAGATGAGGTTAACCTGCTGGATGACCATATAGTGGATATTATCCTGGATGCAGCATCCAGCGGTGTCAATGTAATAGAAAGGGAAGGCCTTTCCAGCTGTCATCCCTCCTGCTTTATCCTCACAGGCACCATGAACCCTGAAGAGGGTGACCTTCGTCCGCAACTGCTCGACCGTTTCGGACTCTGTGTAGAGGTGGCAGGTGAAAGGGATGTTGAGAGGCGTGTCGAGCTTATGGAGATGAGAGAGGTTTATGACAATAATCCGGGTGAGTTTCTTTCCCTTTACCGCAGGAAGGACAGGCAGGTTTCAGCACGGATAATCAGGGCGCGCCGGACTATCGGAGAAGTGGTATTTCCTGAATATCTGCCGGGTTTTGTCTCTGAGCTCTGCCTGCAGAATAATGTTGCGGGACACAGGGCGGACATTGTTATTAAATACGCAGCCAGGGCGCTTGCAGCATTTGAATGCCGCACAGAGGTAACAGCCGGTGACATAAGGAGGGTGGCCGGTATGGCGCTCCTGCACCGCAGGAGGGATGCCCTGCCCCCGCCTCCGGCGACCGGCAATCCGGAGCGGAAAGAAAATGATACTGATGATAAAAAGGGCAATGGGGGCAGGGAAGAAGATAATCCCGGCAACCGGTCTGAAAACAGTAATATGGATGAAAAAGATGAGCCGGACAATATGGCTGAGGAATTCCGTACCGGTCGGCCGGAGACTGAGGAACCTGCAGACGCGCCGGAGGACCGGGGGACTCCTGAAGAGGTGTTTGAACCGGGCAGTACATTTAAGGTGCAGGGATTCAAACAGGAGAACGACCGCCTTCTCCGCCGCGGTTCGGGCAGGCGCTCCAGGACAAGGACCGCAGAGAAGACAGGCAGGTATGTAAAGAGTATCCTCAGCAACAGGTATCCTGATATAGCCGTTGATGCCACTATCAGGGCTGCGGCCCCGTACCAGGGACAGAGAAAGAAACAGGATGGTATGGCTGTCAGCATACGCAGGGATGACATCCGCAGGAAGGTGAGGGAGAAGCGGATCGGGAATTTCCTGATCTTTTTAGTTGATGCCAGCGGTTCAATGGGAGTGAGGGCGCGTATGACGGCCACAAAGGGAGCAATACTCTCCCTGCTCATGGATGCCTATCAGAAGAGGGACAGGATCGCAATGGTGACCTTCCGGCGTAAAGAGGCTGTTGTCAATCTTCCGCCCACATCTTCTGTTGAGCTTGCCGTAAGGCATCTCAGGGAGATGCCTGTGGGAGGGCGCACCCCCCTGGCAGACGGGCTTGTCAAAGGGTTTAAACTGCTGAAGGTGCATCTTCTGAAGGAGCCGTCCGCCCGCCCGATAGCAATAATCATTACGGACGGCAGGGCGAATGTGTCAAGCGGCAGCGGCGCTGCTCCACAGGATGAGGCGCTTGTTACTGCTGAAAAGATGGCGTACGAGGAGAGGATAAAATTTGTGGTGGTGGACACGGAAGAACCGGGAATAATGAGGTTTGGATTTGCTGCAGGGCTTGCCGCTGCATTAGGTGCGGAATACTTTTGCACCGAAGACCTGAAGGCAGGTGACCTTGTGGATATAGTAAGGAGGAGGTTGTAATGGAGAAAAATATTGTTTATCCCTTTTCAGCAATAGTCGGACAGGTCAGGATGAAGCTTGCGCTTATCCTGAATATCATCAATCCCCATATATCAGGGGTGCTTATCCGGGGGGAGAAGGGGACTGCAAAGTCAACGGCAGTCAGGGCGCTGGCAGACATACTGCCCATGATTGATGCGGTAAACGGATGCCCCTTTCAACTGTTGCCGGGTGATGAGGAGGGGGTCTGCCGGGATTGCGGCAATACTGGATGCAGTGAACGGGTCATTGCAGGAAAACCCGAGGAGGTTATAAGGCGAAAGGTCAGGGTGGTGGAGCTGCCTGTGGGCGCCACCGAGGACCGTGTGGTCGGGACAATGGATCTGGAGCACGCACTGAAAAAGGGTGAGAAACGGTTTGAACCCGGCATCCTTGCAGCAGCCCACAGGGGGATTCTCTATGTGGATGAGATTAATCTTTTAGATGACCATGTGGTGGATGTGCTGCTTGACTCTGCTGCCATGGGGATAAATACAGTAGAGCGGGAGGGGGTCTCTTTTACCCATCCGGCCCGTTTCACGCTGGTGGGCACAATGAACCCTGAAGAGGGAGAACTCAGACCCCAGCTCCTCGACAGGTTCGGTCTCTGCGTTGGCATTGAAGGTATCCGGAACAGCTCCGAAAGGGTGGACGTGATGGAGAGGAGAATTGCCTTTGAAGACAATCCCGGGGGTTTCTGCCTGAAATGGGAAGAGGAATCCGGAAAAACAGCAGCCTGTATCGGGGCGGCAATAAGCCTCTACCCGCAGGTGAAGATTGAGAGGGACAAACTCTTCGGCATTGCAAAGCGCTGCGTGGAGGCAGGTGTTGACGGCCACAGGGCGGATATTATCACCCTCAAGACCGCCAGGGCGCTGGCTGCATGGAACGGACGGAGCGAGGTGACTGATGAGGATATAGATATTGCAGTGGAGCTTGCCCTGCCGCACCGCATGAGACGGTTGCCTTTTGAGGAGATAGGAGAGCCCGGGAGAGGCACAAGGGTGGGTGTCTGATGGGGAGTTCCATGAATGTGGGGTTCCTTGTCCTTATGCTGACCAATAGGTGCAACCTGCATTGCCGGTACTGCTATGTTAATGCAGGCACTGACGGCATGGACATGTCCGAAGAGATTGCCTTCAGGGCGATTGAGCTGTTTGTGCCCGATACCGGTGAAGTCACCATTGAACTGTCAGGCGGTGAACCATTGCTCAGGTTCGACCTGATAAGGAATATCGTGGAGTATGCCTCTGCCATAAATCCCCTGACCCGTTTTGCCGTTCAGACAAACGGGACACTTCTTGATTCCGGGAAACTGCGTTATCTCCGGACACATCGTATAGGAACAGGGCTCAGCATGGACGGAACCCCGGATGTAAACAAGGGTCTGCGGGGAGGCTCGGCAGGTCTGCTCAGGGCGTTCAGGCTTATGGAAGAGTCGGGGACGGGGGTTAACATTACCGTGGTACTGACAAAAGAGAATATCGGCAAGTTGCCGCAATTTCTTCTCTTTTCTGCGGGGTTTTCCTGCGTGAGGGTAATAAACCTCGACATCCTCCGTCCGCTGGGCCGTGCTGTAAATACGGGGCTTGTACCTGAAAAGGGGCAGATTACAGACATGGTTGAAGGCATGTTTACAACCCTTTCATTTATTAATGAAAGGCGTTTCCCGCCGCTCAAGGTAAGGGAGATCGCACAGGCACAGAGGCGGAGGAATGACAGTGAGATAAAGCCTTATTGCTACGCAGCCGCGGGAGAAGCCGCTGCAGTAACCCCTGACGGCAGGCTGTTCCCGTGCGCCTCACTCATGGGCATGAGAGAATATCAGGCAGGAACCGTAAGGGATACTGATTTTTCACGGCTTCAGGGTCTGGTACAGACCCCCTTATACCCTGAAAAATGCATGAGCTGTGAGCTGAGCCCGGTCTGCCGTGGCGGCTGCCCTTCGCGCAGGGTCTCTATCGCAGGGGATATAAAAAATATCTGTGATATTGAATGCCATATGCGGAAGGAAATATGGAGGAGGATTACGGAATGAAAAAGAAAAAGACAAAGACAAAGACAGTGGTATTTAATGCCACAGGCACCGGGATGATAAGCATGGCCGGGGCATTCCGCAGGATAGAACAGGAATATCCCGGCTGTATGGATTTGCAGGCACGGACCAGTGATGACCTTTTTGACTCAAAGATGATGGAGCGCTTTACTCATCACCTTCAGACAGCAGACTGTGTAATCGTGATACTCCACGGCGGCAGAAAATCATTCAGGTTTTTTGACCAGCTGATTGAGGCATCCCGGAATGCCCTTGTTTTCATCCAGCCCGGTGATGAAGACGAGATGTCGCTCTCTGCAAGATACTCCACAGAATACGGCAGCGATTTTTTTAATGAGATGGTGCGCTTTATCAAGTTCGGCGGCAGGGAGAACTGGACAAATCTCCTCAGGAGCCTTATAAAAAGGTTCTCGGGAGAGGGTATCCCCTATGACCCGCCCCAGAAGATGCCCTGTGAGGGAATCTATCATCCGCGTACAGGAGGGGTCTCCCGGACACTTAAAGAATACCTGAACTCACAGGGCACATCCCTGAGAGAGCTTGAAGATAAAAAGACCCCCGTAACAGGTATGTGGTTTTATCAGGGTTATTATGTGGATGGCAATCTGGGGTTTGTGGACAGCCTTGTCAATGAGATCGAGAGGCAGGGGGGCTTTCCCATTGCATGCTTTTATAACCGGTTCCCTGACAGGATTTTGAACAACAGGGACCCGGTCTGGGTGGCGGAGAACTATTTTCAGGTGGAAGGTAAAACCATTATACATGTGCTCCTGAGCTGCATGGTCTTTTCAATGAGGCTCACCCTCCCGGAGTTTGCCGGAGTTTATGAAAAAATCGGTGTGCCGGTTCTTCAGGCAATTACACTATTTACGACCCGCAGGGACTGGAAAGAGACGGAACAGGGAGCAACACCCATGGATGTCTGCATAAGTGCTGCCCAGCCCGAGTTTGACGGTATCCTTATTACCGTGCCTGTCTCAACAAGGGATGCGGCGGAACAGGACCTGCTTACGGGCGCAACGCTGCTGAGGAATATGCCTGTGGAAGAACGGATAAAAAAGATCGTGAGCCTTGCAGGGAAATGGGCAATGCTCGGAATAAAACCGAATGCTGAAAAGAGGGTGGCGATTATCTTTCACAACTACCCGCCGCGCAATGACCGTATCGGATGCGCTGCAGGGCTTGACTCCTTTGAGAGTGTGAGGAGTATTCTCAACAGGCTGAAAAAAGAGGGGTATTCCATTGAACGGGAGTATGAATCAGGTGATGACCTTGCCCGGGAGATACTTGACAGGGTTACTGCCGACAGGCGGTGGCTTATCCCTGAGAGGATGGCGCAGAAGGCGGCTGACCGTATCAGGCCTGAGCAATACAGTGCATGGCATAAAAGCCTCCCTGAAAAGAACCGGATACATATGGTAAAGGATTGGGGCGATATACCGGGCGGGCTGTTTGTCCATAACAATGAGGTTATGGTAAACGGGATTATCAACGGCAATGTATACATAGGCATTCAGCCGCCGAGGGGCTTTGTTGAACAGCCTGAAAAGATACATGACCCGCATCTTGCGCCGGGCCACCATTACATATTCCATTACAGGTGGATAAGGGATGTATTCAGGGCAGACGCCGTACTCCATATCGGCAAGCACGGCTCCCTTGAGTGGCTGCCCGGTAAATCACTGGCGCTTTCAGAGGAGTGCTATCCCGACATCTCCATTATGGACCTGCCGAACATCTACCCCTATATCATCAATGACCCGGGAGAGGGAACCCAGGCAAAGCGCCGCTCCTATGCCTGTGTGGTTGACCACCTGATACCTGTTATGACCAATGCCGACAGGTATGAGGAGCTGGAAGAGGTTGATACAAAGATCCTTGAGTACATCCAGACAAAGTCCATGAACCCCGGAAGACTGCCTGTGCTCCGGAAGGAGATATGGCAACTGGCCGCAAAACACAATCTTCACTCGGATATAGAGGTCTCTGAAGATGAGGCGTTTTCAGACTTTGACGGTTTTGTGGAGAGACTGCATTCCTATCTCTCCGAGGTGGCCGACACTGCCATCAATGACGGCCTGCACATAATGGGTATTGTGCCTGAGGGAGAAGGACTCGCAGAGCTTATTACACAACTGGTTCGTCTCAAAAACGGGGATGTCCCGTCCCTCAGGGAGGCAATCGCAAGGCAGTGGGGATATGATTATGACAAGCTTCTTCAATACAGGGGACAGCCGGACCCCACAGGCCGTTTCCCCACCAATGCCATTGTAATAACAGAGATACACAGGGCAGCGCTTGAAACAGTGAGGGCTGTGATAGATGGGCAGGAACCCCGGATGGCGGATGAAAGCCCGGAGGCGGGCAGGATCAAGGGATTCATAAGTGATGTTGTACTGCCGAAACTGGGGAAGACCACAGAGGAGATAGATGCAACAGCTGCTGCCCTTTCAGGGAGGCATGTCCTTCCCGGCGGCAGCGGCGCACCCACCCGGGGCATGGTGGACATCCTGCCCACAGGAAGGAATTTCTTTTCAGTCGATCCCTTTAAGATACCCTCCCCCACTGCCTGGACCACAGGGAAGGCGCTCGGAGACGCACTCATTGAGAGACATATAAATGAGACAGGCGGGCCGCCTGAGAGCATCGGCATGGTTATCTGGGGCAGCCCGACCATGCGCACAATGGGTGAGGACATTGCAGAGGCATTCTACCTTATGGGTGTGAAGCCGGTATGGAATGAAAAGAACGGGCGTATTGAAGGGCTTGAGGTTATTCCTGCCGGGGAATTGAAATTCCCGCGGGTGGATGTGACCTTCAGGACATCAGGCTTTTTCAGGGACTCATTCCCCAACCTGATGGAACTCCTTGATGAAGCTGCAGCAATGGTGGCTGCCCTCAAAGAGTCTGCGGAAAAGAATTTTCTGAGGAGAAACGTGCTGAGAGAGGCGGAAGAACTTGTCAAACGCGGCATTGACCCGGAACAGGCGCTGCGTGAGGCATCATTCCGTGTCTTCAGCGACCCGCCGGGCGCCTACGGCGCAGGCATACCTGCGGCAATTGATGCAAAGGCATGGGAGAAAAGCGAAGACCTCGGAGAGGTCTATATTACATGGGGCGGATATGCCTACGGCAAAGGGGTCTATGGAGAAGACAGGAGAGAGACATTCCGCAGGAGGCTCTCGGACATCAGCCTTGTTGTGAAAAACGAGGACTCAAGGGAGTATGACCTCTTCTCCTCTGATGACTTTAATGCCTACTTCGGCGGCTTTGTTGCAGCAGTAAAGGCAGTGTCGGGGAGTTATCCGAGGGCATATTCAGGAGACGCATCCGACCCTGAGAGAGTTAAATACCGGAGCCTTCAGCAGGAGACAAAACATATCTTCCGCTCAAAGATTCTCAATCCCAAATGGATGGAGGGCCTCATGCGCCACGGTTACAAGGGTGCCGGGGACCTCTCAAGGGCAGTGGATATTTCATTCCACTGGGATGCTACTTCTGATGTGATAGAGGACTGGATGTATGATGCCCTGTCTGAAAAGTACGCACTTGATGAGAAGATGCAAAAGTGGTTCAAAGAGGTTAATCCCTATGCCCTGCAGAACATCACCGAACGGCTCCTTGAGGCAGCTAACCGCGGGATGTGGAATGTCTCTGAGGAGATGAAAAAGAGGCTTGAGGATACATATCTCGATATTGAGGGAGATATTGAGGAGAGGACGGAATGAGGGGAGGACTCTTCCTGCTGATATTCCTGTTTGCGGCTTTCATGAGCGGCTGCTCCGGCAACGAGCCCGGCCCCCGGGTATATTTTGTCCGCGACGGCCTGGCAGTTGAGCTGCCCGGCATTACAACGGTTACGGTCCGTTCAGAAGGGGCAAGGGTTTTTAGGTGGCAGAGGGGCGGAGAGGACGAAGGAGCACTCCTTTTTGCCGGCAAAAAACTGCTCCTTCCCCTTGAATGGAGTCCGGGCAAGAAATACAGCGTGGAGGTCCGCAACAAAGATACACGGTTTACAAGCAGGGTCACTGCGCCGCTTAAGCCATCGCCAATGCTGCTTCAGAGGGTGGAACTCGAAAATGTCATACCCTTCAGCATTGACCAGGGGACTGCCCCTGACACCTTTGTGAAATTCTCGGGAGACAATAAATACCTTGCAATAGGCAGTTCCCATGGTTACCTCCGGGTGGTGGAGGTTAGGACGGGAAAGGTCGTTTATTCACGGAAGATAGCCGAGGGAACGGTGAAGCGTATCGGATGGGGAGAGATAGGTGGACAAAGAGTGCTCTATGTGGGGGAGCAGTCGCCTGACGGGTATATCTACTGTCTTGATGCAATGACAGGCAGGGAGATATGGAAATACCGTCTGGCTGACGACATAGAGACATCAAAGCCTGAGAGAGAGAATGACAGTTATGCCATTTATAAATTTCCGGGTGTCTACCGGTTGAAGGTGCTTCCCGGAGGTGATGTAGTTATTGTCGGTACGCATGGATGGGACAGTGAAGGTAAAAGGCGTTACAGGTGCCTGGTCTACCGGTTTGACGGCAGGACTGGCAGGATAAAGTGGCGATGGCCGTCGGACAGGACGCTCCCTTACGGCCTCACCTGGTTTGACATATCAGATGACGGCAGGAAGCTCCTGCTCCTGACATCAACATGGCGTCCACCTGAGCAGACGGATTCCGTATATGAAAACGGCACCCTGTATTGCCTGAACGGAGATACCGGAGCGGTCCTGTGGGAGTATAAGGTGCCGCCCCTGAGGCCCTATTACGAGAGGGCGACTGCGTGGCAGGGAGTTGCGCTCTCAGGAGACGGCAGGTATGCGGTCATCGGGCTCAATGACGGGAGGGGGATGTTCTTTGATACAGAGAGAGCCGTAAAGACAGAGGGCGGGGGCTTCCTGCAAAACAGCCCCCTGTGGGTAAAGGAGCTCGGCACACCTGTACTGATAGGAGATATACCCGTTTCATCCCCTGTGAGTTATGCTGAGGCCGGCAAAGAAGAGGTGTACTTTGTCCTGCCCGGCACATCCATCCCCTCAGGCGCGGTAAAAGGCAAGATGCGGAAACCCGCGCCCCATCCCGCTGCCAACCAGCTTTATGCATTCGGCTTTGACGGCAGGCTGAGATGGAAGTGGAAGTCCTACGGCTCCATGCAGGGCATTTATCTCTCGGGGGACAAGAGGTGGCTCTTTACTGTAAATGCCCTTGCGGGAATGGCCGGATCCCGCAGGGGCGGTCAGACATCACCTTTTGGAATCACCCTTTTTGATACATCAAACAAGGGAGCGGGAATGGATAAACCGGTCTATCTTTATCCTACCGAAGGCCCTGTCTTTTTTATGGCGGATATCTCGGAAGACGGCAGATACATTGCGCTTGTGGAGGTGCCGTTTACAGACGGAAAGGGTACGGAGAAGGGAAGGTACCGGGTGCATATAATTCACTGATGAGAAAGGGCAAGAAATTTTTCATGTTGAGCATTCTTATATTACTTACAGGTACCGGCGTCACCGTATGGTACTTTCTTGCATCACCTGGAGCCGTGCGGGACGCAGATGTGGAATTTGTTCCTGACGGCGTATGGCTGACCTTCCCCTCACCTGTAAGGATCAGGCATGTGAAGGTAGAGGGGAGAGAGGGTCTGATTGTCTCCCGTCAGACCGGCGGCATAAAAAAGGAAAAACTATGGCTTGTGTTTGAGTGGAAGGGCCGGAGGGATTATACCTTTACGGTCTCCACTGATGAGGGAAGCATGGTGATTGAAAAAAGCTCCCCGGATAATGACTACACTGCCGGGATCCAGTTTTCAGTCCCGTTCACCTCAATGGCCGGGTTGACGTCCCCCATGATATTTGAGAAGGAAACCGGGGGCTCAAGCGCGGCGATTGAGAATAACGAGCTGACGTCGGCCTTCATTATCACTGCATATCAACAGGGTAAGAGCCTCATTACAGGCAGGATCACCATCCCCGCCGGGATAAAGGTCACGGCCTTTCCGCAAAACCGGGACACAAAAATAGTTTACGGGGAACAAGAGACCGTCATACACTTCAGGACAACTCTTTCCGTTGCTTACGAGAGATTTTATTTGCCATTCCGTATACGTATGCCGCGTCAAGGGGAGTATCGCTTACATGCCCGGGTCACCCTGAAAGGAGCAGGCGGTAAGGAGTCTTTCTTCAGCAGGGCTGTAACGGTTAAAGTCGTTAAACAGGAATCACTGGGAGATACAATAAGGCTTGTCAAGGCATCAATGCCTGTCGGTATTCAGGGCATAGCCCTCCGGCAGTATGCAGCAGATACACTCTACATCCAGCCCGGTGTATTCAAAAAACTCGGTCGTTTCTTCGGAGTTGAGCCAAAGTATATTGACTACTATCATCCCTTTACATACCAGGGCCTTGTCCTGGAGAATGCCGGGACCGGCAGCATTGCACTGCTCGTCAGCTCCGGTATCTATTATAAAGACCGTGACATCATGCCTGAATCATTCAGACCGCCCGACTCAATGACAGGCGGAACAAAGGACACGGCAGTCACTGTTACAGCCACGCTCCTGCCCGGAGAAAAGACACGGGTAGTGCTGCCTGTTTATGTAACCTCCGATCCCCTGCCAGGAGAGTACCGCAGGGTGGTAAAGCTTATCATGATGGGGACGGTCTCTCCTGTTGCGGAATATGAGTTCCCGCTCCATGTCAGATCCATGAACCTGACGGCATGGACATTTACCCTTATTGCAGTATTTCTGAGTCTGACCGCCACACTGGTCTTTGTCCTCAGGTTTAAAAAAATAGTGGCGGGCATGAAGGTCAGGTGGCTGGTGATTATCTCCCTCTACGGGGCAATGACCTTTGTGGTCTCAAATGTCCCTGTCCGTATATTCGGGGCATTTGTCTCGGCAGTGACCGGACCGTTCAGCGTCTTTTTTACAGGTTTTTTCTCTGCGCTGCTTTACTGGACCCTTCTGGTCTCCCTTGTGAGGCTGCTTCCCAGACCGGGCACAGTGACATTTGCAACACTTGTCCGTTACATGCTGAACGGCATCATGTTCGGCGGGTTCCAGTTGGCGGATATACTCTTTACAGGCACGGGCATTGTTGCAAAGGAGTCAGCCTTTTATGTGTCGGGGCTCACGCGTAAGGGGGAGGGGTTTAGCTGGAGCAGGAGGTCTGTCTTCTGTCTCGCAGCATGCCTCTCCCTTGCGGATGCCTTTATAACACTGACAGGGCTCTACCTGCATATGGTCCTCTTCAGGCTCTATTTTGCAGACTGGTATATCTATTTAAACATTGTGATCAACAGCCTGATCTATACCTCTGCGGCAACCTTTACAGGCTGGCGGTTCAGCGACAGATTGAAATGGGAGGATGGATAGGATGATTTACGGGACCGGCGGTTTCAGTCAGGCAACAGGAAGAGACGGAGTACTTGCCCGCCTTGACCCGCGGGTCAAGATACTCTGCCTGCTCTGCATGTCCGTCTATTCAGTTATACTCGAAAATACAGCCCCTCTTCTTGTACTTTTTTTCCTGTCATGGATACTCGTTGCCATTGAGCGGATAGAATGGCGCAAGGTGCGGCTGCTGCTCCTTCTTGTTGTCCTGATGGTATGGGGTACGATGTTCTCCCAGTCCGTCTTCTACTTTGAAGAGCCAAGGACTGTGCTCATAAACCTTGTAAATGCAGACACCTCCCTGATCGGCAGGTGGACAGGGGATATAAGTATCTATCGTGAAGGATTCCGTTATGGGGCCATACAGTCACTGCGTTTTGCATCAATGATGGTCTATGGCTTTGTCTTCTGCTGGAGCACTGACAGCGGGAAGATGCTCTCAGGCATGGTGCGGTTAAGGGTCCCGTATGTGCTTGCCTTTATGACGGTAACCGCCGTCAGGTTTATTCCGACCATAATGGATGAGTTTGCCACGGTCTCCCTTGCCATGAGGATGAGGGGAGGAAGGGTGCTCTCTCCCAATCCGGTAAGGTTACTCGGAAACTGGCTGAAACTGATACGTCCTGTTTTTATCAACTGCTACAGGAGGTCAAATATCCTGTCGTTCTCCATCCAGTCAAGGGCCTTCAGCCCGTCTGCCGGCCGCCCGACTGTAAAAAGGCGGGCGGTCACACCTGCTGAGGCTGTTTTGCTTTCTGCTGTTATCTCGGTCACAGCAGGCACGGTTTTACTGAAGACACTCTACGGACTCTATCTGTGGGATATCCTTTATATATCAAGGTTAAGGGGTGTGTATGAAATCTGCAGGTTGTATTTATAAAAAAATAACCGTTCACGGTTGCCGGTTAACAGTTAACTCTTTTAAAAGAGCTCAAGATATTGATTGAAGTCAATTTCAAAAATGCTTCAGGCGTTACATAACGCATTCAAAAACCGTGAACCGTGAACCGTGAACCGATAACTGTGAACGGTTACATAAAAAAGGAGGCAAATTTGATTATCGGACGATACTATGACGGGATTGAGATTCAGCGTGATGAAAAAATTATCCATGTAAGATTTCTCCTGCCGCACAGGGTAATCTCCACCTGCCGGGTGGACGGCGGACTCAGGGATGACCTGGAGAGCCTTTACAACCACCAGGCGTGTGAACCCACGGGCCACCACCATGAATCACATAAGGCCATGACCTCTGATCCGGCCGGATACAGGAGGCTTATATGTGAGCGGCATACGCTTCCGCCTGAAAAGAGCGCAACCCTGGGGACTGCTGCAAACATGAATAATGCGGCTATAGTGTCAGAAAAGTTTCGTGATTTAGAAGTGGTTGCAGTATGCACAGGCGGAGTTGAGACAAATGCAGGCAGGATTGGCGACCCTGCATCTATTTATGAGAAAGAGGGGAAATTTGAAAAATTAAATAGTGGTGAGATTGAAAACCATGGAACCATCAACACGATGGTCTTTATCAACCATGAATTGACACAGGGGGCAATGGTGCGTGTTGTGATGACAGCTACAGAGGCAAAGACAGCAGCGCTTCAGGAGCTTGTCGTGCCCTCGCGTTACTCGGACGGTCTTGCTACGGGAACCGGGACAGACCAGATCGGGGTAGCCTCAAAACTGGGTACCGGGGTTCCACTCAGCGGGGCAGGCAAACACACAAAGCTGGGCGAGCTGATCGGCAGGGCTGTGCTTCAGGCAATAAAGAAGACTCTGTCTTTACAGAACAAACTGACTCCTGAGTCCCGCTGCTTTACCCTTGCTGTCCTGGAACGGTTCGGGCTCAGTATGGACTCCATGAGTGCAGGTATCACCACCTGTCTTTCAGAAAAAGAGGCTGAACTTTTCTGCAAAAATTTCAATGCCATAAACAGCGACCCGCCCACGGTGGCAGCAGTTGCAGCCATCATTCACCTCAGGGACAAGATAAAATGGAGGATACTTCCCGAAAGCTGCATGCCCGAGATACTGGGCTCCTACGGCGCGCAGATCGCTGCCGCAGTCTCCGGAAAATACAACCGTATATCATACTACAGGACATTACTGGCAGAAGAACGCATGGACACAGGGAATGAAGCCTTTACCGGGTTTATATTCAAATCATTTGCCCTCGGTTTTAAGGAAAAGTGGAGTAAAGATTGACAAGGGTGAGATATGGCAATTAAGAGGATAATAAAAAATCATGGCATGGGGATCTCTGTCCTGATTCATATATTCATCCTCTCAATCCCCCTCTCAACAACAGTTATGTCTCTTTCAGAACAAGGGACCGGGGATATCGAGATATCAAAAATTGAGAGTTACAATGCTGCGCCTGCTATCAGTCCCCGGGTCAGAAAAGTGCGTGTTGTAAAAAAAGAGAGAATAGAACAGGTGGAAATAAAAGAAAAACCTGAAGTAAAAATTTTGCAGAAAAAGAAACCGGAGACAACAGCAGCAGATAAAGAACCGGTCAAAGAGGTGGCAGCGGCTGAAACAGATATTATAAAACCTGCTGCAGAAGAAGAGATGGACGAGGCACAATCCGGGCTTACAGAGCCTGAAGATGGCGGGCAAGGCCCGCTTCAGAGTGTATTATCTGCGGTGGAAGATTCAGTCGGTACAGCTAAAGAGGATGCGATGCAGAGTGGGCTCTCATCAGAGAAAGCCTATGTAACAGAGTTCGGCTCTGCGGATGGTCCGAGGTTTCTGAAGAGGGTGTTTCCCGAATATCCGTGGGTTGCGAGGAAACGGGGTAAAGAAGGCAGAGTGCTGCTCAGGCTTACAATTGATGAAAGCGGCAGGCTGGTTGATGTGGAGATTGTGGAGAGGGCGGGTTTTGGCTTTGAGAGGGAGGCAATGGAGGCAGTCAGAAAGTCCGTATTTCTGCCTGCCAGAAGGCATGGAATACCCGTAAAGTCAGAGGTATTGCTGCCGGTGAGATTTGTTCTTGAAAGGAGGCGATAAATGATCGATTTTTTCTTAAAAGGCGGGTTTCTGATGTATCCCATACTGTTATGCTCCATAGCAGGGGTTGCAATACTCATAAACAAGGCGGTCCAGTACAGAGGTGTTTTGAAGATGATAGAACAGCCGGTTAACGACCTACTGAGGATCAGGCCTGCGATATTGCTTCCTGTCCTGAAAGGGCTGGAAGATGGCTGTGACGGGCAGGAACTCTCGATAACCGGTACAAAAAAGCAGGTAAGGGTGATAGAGCGCGGACTGAGCTGGCTCGGGCTGATTGCAACGATCACCCCGCTTATTGGACTAACCGGAACCGTCATCGGGATGATAAAGGCGTTTATGGTGATAGCGAAAAGCACAAGCGTCAATCCTTCCATGCTTGCCAGTGGTATCTGGGAGGCGCTCATCACCACGGCAGCAGGGCTCCTTGTGGCAATACCTATTCATGTAGGACATCATTACCTTGAGAAACAGGCTGACGAGATAGCCTTTGTGCTTAAAGAGATAACCATGAGCCTGTATATGAGGTGCAGGGATGGAGTTTGAGCGAAGAAGATATAATCATTCATACATAAATATCGCACCGCTGGTGGATGTGGTCTTCCTGCTGCTGCTCTTCTTCATGCTCACCTCCCGCCTGATCCAGGAGCCGGCAGTAAAGATAAGACTTCCTGAATCAAAAACCGCAGCCACGGAGCAGCAGACGATAAAAACAATAATAATCACGAGTGGAGGAGATATCTTTTTTATGGATAGAAAAGTGGGGCTGAAAGGGCTTCAGGAGGCCGTAAGAGAGGGGATAACAGGGATAGAGGAAAAGGATTCCCTCAGGATAAAGGCTGACAGGGATGCAGGCATAGGTCTCCTCGTGAGTGTGATTGATGAGGTGAGGCTTGCAGGGGTCAGGAATTTCAGCATTGTAACGGAGGGACAGGCAAATTGACTTTTAAGAATTGAATGTGTTTGAATTAAAAGTCTGTATAAAAGGACTTTCCTTTTGCAGGCGCGAATGGATGTGAGGAAGAGGGGTGAAATCCCCCCGCTGCCCCGCAGCCGTAATGGGAACGAAAGCCCATAACGGCAGTTATCAGTTGACAGTTATCGGTTGACGGTAAAAACAGATAAAAGACACTGAGACTGCCTGAGCCACTGGTCGAAACGACCGGGAAGGCGGGTGAGTAGGATGCCTCGGAAACGAGTTATAATGCCCTGAGCCGGAAGACCTGTCTGTTCGAAATT
>BDSY01000090.1 GCA_002897895.1 bacterium BMS3Abin06 | reverse complement strand
TCGGCGGCAGGTATTACAAAGGGAAAAGAAGTTTTGAATTTTCATTGACAGAGGATCTCAACACAACAGGGGCGCCTGATTTTATAATAAATCTCACATATAAACTTTTATTATAAATAAGCGCTTATGCAGGCACAAAGGCACAGAGGGGCAAAGTGAAAAACGAAAAATTAATTCATGACTGGATGGTCTCCCACCTGAATGAGAGGCTCTCAAGAGATTATAATGATATCAGGATAAATCTTGAGGGAGATAAAAATGAATTCAACGGCCGTTATCCCGACCTTATCCTTGGAAATCACGGACATGTTCTTGCTCTTATGGAAGTTGAGACCAAAGGCAGTATAACCCCGGAAAAGGCAAATGAATGGAAGACCCTCTCAGGTCTCGGGGCAAGGCTTATCATAATGGTACCGAAGGCGTCAAAGGCTAAGGCCGTTGACCTTTTATGGAAGCAGGGGCTTGCCGGTAAAGTATCCGTGGGAAGCTATGATATCAATATAAGCATGCCGTAAATTGAAAGCGGCTTTAAACGACTTTATTTAATGCCTTGCCGATCTCGGATTCCTCTTGGCCATAAGCAGAGGCAACTGTGGCAGGCCTGACAAACTCACTTTTTACAGCTTCAATTGCTTTATCAGTAGCTTCTGCTTGACTTTCCATGCTTTTTGGCGGGATATCCCCGGTCTTATTCCCCTCCATTCTATTTAATGCCTTGTTTTCTCCTCTGTTGTCATCAGGGGCGACTTCACTTTTCTGGTCGTTCACCGGAATGGGGGGCTTTTCAGCGCGTTCCCCCGCACCTGGGCTCAGGCCCGAAATATCTACAATATCCCGTGTCTCCGGAACGGCAGGAT
Organism: bacterium BMS3Abin06; assembly: GCA_002897895.1. Lineage (GTDB taxonomy): Bacteria > Nitrospirota > Thermodesulfovibrionia > UBA6902 > UBA6902 > BMS3ABIN06. Next base: position 11,414 of record BDSY01000090.1, on the reverse strand, counting down.
CAGCGGGTTTTTCTCCTGAGACGGGCTTTTCCCGAAGATTCCCGTCCTTTCCGGGCTTATTCTGGAAGATAGGTATTTTTGAAATCTCATTAATCATCGTACCACCTCCTATGGTTAAAATTAATTTTTACACATCTCTTACATGTCTTATCGGCACAACTGTAAAAAACTTTAACAGTAAATTAAAAAAGTTTACAGGGAGGCGGGGTTATCTGTTTTGGGTCTTTGTGCAATCGAGTGGGTCAATTTCTGCTTCCCCTCTTTGGAAAAGAGGGGTTACAACAAAAAAAGGGAGACGGATAAACCGTCTCCCCTGGAATTTATTTATTCCTTGTTGATATTTCTTAGTCAGCCCCTGTCACACCATTGCCGGCTACCCAGGAAGCATCCCAGCTATGCTCTGCACCTGCCGAATCCGTATAGTAAAAAGTTCCTCCAAAACCATTTCCGGAGAAGTCTGTAGTAAGATTGGCTGTGCCTTCGTTCAGGCGGTAATAAACTGCCAGGTTGGAATCACCACGATAGCAGTTTCCACCGCTAATTCCGAGTTCCTTGTCTTTACATTCCGAAATCTGGGCCGCTGTCCTTGCAGTTGTCCATAACCTCAGTTCATCGACAACAGCGTTTAAGTTGGTATTCTGATAGATGGTACTATCTAAAGTGTTACATTCGCTATCGGTAGTAGGATCAACACAATTGGCATCTGTACTGTCCTCTATCTTTCCGAGATAAACCTTATTACTCCCCGGACTGTCGGCATATTGAGGGCCTGTTGCCGGGTCGGTTACACCTCCTACGTCATATCCCCAGGTTGTATTACAATTTTTAAAATCTCCATTAACATAAATATCGAGATGCGGTGTTTCTGCCATTACAGTAGTGGTACAATCTAAGATTGCCGTATGGGTGTGGGCAGTATTAGCAATAACACCGGCAATATGGGTCCATGCATCCTGTACAAGTGTGAAATTGCTACCGACAATATATGAAGCTGTTGATGTTGCATCTGGATTCGCAGCGTCGATCCAACCTACTCTCATAGCAAATGTTGGTTCATCGTCTTTAACATACAGCACAGCCCCGCTGGAAGTATTCAGGCGGCTGAAAACAGCGCCGGTCACTGCTGTGCCTGTATTCTTTTTTACCATTGCCTCAAAAGTGATCTCCTTGTCGCTTATATCTAAAATAGGATCTGTCGCAGAATTACCATAACAATAATCACCGGGACAATTATTGAAATCAACGGCGTAAGCCCCCTTGTTAACATCTTTAACTTTCAGCACAGGGTCCGTACCGCAACCCACAATCAAAAAACCGGCGCACAATGTTAATATGGCCGTAATAAGCAATAATGGTAATCTCCCGTTTCTTTGCTTTATTTTCTTCATCAATAGCCTCCTGTTTTTTTTTGCAAAAGAAAGATGCAATATTTTGGTCAGGCAAGAATGTATAACTATATGATATTGTTTTTATAATGTCAAGGTCTTTTTAATTTGCTTATTTAATTATTTAATGAATAAATAAGCTCTTCTGCCTCTCCGGTAAAATTTTCAGGGTCAAGCTCCATGGCCTTTTCTGCCTCTGTTACAGCATTGTCTTTATCGCCGACAGCAAGGTAAATCTTTGCGGTTTCAATATGCAGTTTTGCCTTTATTGCCGGTTTGCGGAATCTGAAATCCCTCACAGCATATAATTTATCCTCATATGACAGAACCGTAAACAGCTCTTTGTAATATTGAAGTGCCTTATGGAAATTTTTTACATCCAGATAAACCAGGGCAATATCATAAAGTTCACCGGCAGAAAAAACGGTCTCCCTGCCGGACGCTATATCTTTGTTTTTTGCTGTCCTGATCTTTTTTATATTCTCTAATGCGTTTTTCACAACATCTTTTTTTGAGGCATAAATTGCAGCCAGCGCCAGCTTTAACTGCTTTTTATCATTCTGCGGGTCCCAATCCGTAACTTTCTTTACGTTAATAAATGCGTTTTCATAATCTTTCTTCAGGACCTGGACATCGGCCAGCGCCATGTAAAGCCATTGATATTCAGGGTTCAGGTTTATGCATTTTCTGATAAGGGCCTCTGTCCCTGGAATAAAAGCAGGTTCGTAAATTGCCACGCTCTTATAAAAAGTGATTACATCCGTCAGATACTTTAAATCATAACGGTTAATTGGAATTCCTTTTTCCAGTTCTTCGACGGTCTTTTGAATAAACCTTAATGCCCCTTCCCGGTTAAAAAGCTCCAGACTTATTATCTTCTCAGATACATATCTCATTCTCTCCCTCACATCGGCATCACCAAATGTCCGCAGGGACAAGGCATTGTTGAATTCATCGAGCACATCTGAAAACGAATATTTTTTTTGAAAAGAAGAACTTATCCTGATAGAGAGTTGAGATTCCTTAATGGGTTTATAGTTTAAATAATAAAATGCAGGAGCAAAAATCAATAAAGCAAGCAGGGTTATGCCTGCGGATTTAATCCTTGATCTTTCCCGGTTAATAACATCCTTTAAATCCGGGGCGTTTTTTGTATTATCAATATTATCTATATACGCCAGCAAGGCAAAAAAGAACAGATACGTATTAATGGTGTCAAAAGTAAAGAGGTTTTGAATAAAATAAGCAGCAAGGCCCGAGGCAATCAGAAGCGCCGCGTTTTTTGAAACCGCCTTTTTTTGATATCCCTTCCGCAGCACATAAAAAGCCGCTCCAAAGATTGACAGATAAGAAAACAGTCCGGGAACCCCGGCGTTGATAAGCCAGTCCACGACAATATTATGGCCGCGGTCCAACCATATTGGTGCGTTAACAAAGGTAATCGGATTGACCGTATATACCCCGACGAAATTTTCCTGTCCCCATCCCAGGACAGGCCTTTCTTTAATCCCGTTCCATGCCTGATTCCATGCCTTAAACCGGGTTTGAACAGAAGAGTCTGAAAACATGGTAGCAAACCGGGAAAGAGTCCGGTCATGTTTTATGAGATCACTGTTTCTGAAGGCCAAAAAAATACCCGACAAAACAATTAAAATAATAATTCCCGACAACACGGTCTTTTTGAAAAAATTTCCTTTCCCGGCGCTGCTTCTTCCAGGGATATAAAACAGGCTGAATATAATTGCTCCCATGAAGATTGCCAGAATCGCCCCTCTTGAGGCCGTGAAATAAATGGCAATGAAATCAATAATAATCAATAAGAGATAAACGAACTTAAGATAGAGTCTTTGCGTATTGGAGATTAAAATGAACGCAAAAAAAACGGATAAAAGCAGATAAGAGGCCAGGAAGGGGGGATTGCCTATTGTGCTGCGCGCCCTTGTTCCATATTCCATTGCATATAAACCCATTCTGGAAGGCGTTACTGTCTCGGGAACGAGGATAGCGAGCAGGCTGACCAGTACACTTACGGTTACGGATATAATGAAAAAAATCTTCCAGTCTTTCCTGCTTCTCAGCACGCTCCCGGCAATCATAAAATAAAGCGCAAGATGCAGGATTGTTATATAGCCTTCCATACGCTCATAATTCGACCAGAAGCTGTTATACGGGCTTACCCCGAACAGGTCTGCCAGGCCGATGACAAAGGTAAATGCCAGAACCGAAAGGAGTATTGCTGAATTGCGGGGGCGGTATTCTCTGTTCGATACCAGGAGACCTGCCCATAATACTGCTGCAAACTCAACTAAAATTCTGAATGCAAAGTTTTTGCCCGCTATATAAGGATACACAAGTGAGGGGGAAACATAGAGCGGCAGGAGGGGTATCAGGAAAATAACGGCTTTTATTCCGGACAAATAATAATTGCCTGTTTTCTTGGAAGACAACATCGGAGTTTTATAATAAAGTAAGCCTTCAGCGTTTAGCAATCAGCAATCAGCTCAGGTTTCATCAAGGCCTGGCCTTCGGCCTCTTGCCTGCCTCAAGTACTCTCTTTCGCAGTCTTATGGACTCAGGGGTTACTTCAACAAGCTCATCTTCTTTAATAAACTCAAGGGACTGTTCCAGTGTCAGAAGTCTCGGCGGTATCAACTGCAGTGCATCATCAGATCCCGAGGCGCGCATGTTTGTGAGTTTCTTTTCTTTTGTAACATTTACGTCGAGATCATTATCCCTTGAATTTTCGCCTATGACCATCCCCGCATAAACCGGGATATTTTCTTTTATAAAGAGTGCTCCCCTTGGCTGTAAATGGAAAAGCGCATATGTGGTTGACTTGCCCGTCCTGTCGGCAACAAGCGCGCCGGTCTGTCTCTTTGACATCGGGCCGTGCCATGGTTCATACCCGTCAAATAAATGATTAAGCAGTCCCGTGCCTCTCGTATCCGTCAAAAACTGGGACCTGAAACCGATCAGCCCCCTTGACGGAATCCTGAATTCAAGCCTTACCCTGCCGTTTCCGTTGTTTTGCATTTTTTGCATTCTGCCCTTTCGCATCCCGGTCTGCTGTGTTACCACGCCTACAAATTCATCAGGCACGTCAATAACAAGCAATTCCATGGGCTCGTGCAGTTTGCCGTTGATCTCCTTAGTTATAGTTTCAGGCATTGAGACTGAGAGTTCATACCCTTCACGCCTCATCATCTCTATGAGGATGGCAAGCTGCAGCTCTCCCCGCCCCATGATCCTGAATGAATCCGCATTATCAAAACCCACCTTTATGGATACATTATAAAGAAGCTCCTTTTCAAGTCTTTCCCTCAGTTTCCTTGATGTTACATACTTCCCGTCTTTGCCTGCAAAGGGAGAGGTGTTAACGGAAAAGACCATTGATATGGTCGGTTCATCAACCTTGATTCTCGGCAGGGGCGCCGGCTTCTCAATATCCGTGATCGTATCGCCTATATTTATCCCCTCAATACCTGCAAGCGCGACAATGTCTCCGGCAGGCACTTCTTTTGCCTCTATGCGATCAAGACCCCCGAAGGTATAAACCGAGGTAATCTTTGTTTTCAGTGTATCCCCCGTACTGTTTATAACGGCAACAGTATCCCCGACTTTCACCGTACCTGAAAATATCCTGCAGATCGCAAGCCTGCCCACATAGTCGTTGTAATCGATATTGGTGACAAGGCACTGAAGGACCCCGTCACTGTCGCCTTCCGGCGCAGGCACGGTTTTAAGTATAAAGTCAAACAAAGGCCTTAAATTGTTTGATTCGGCATTAATATCAATTTTTGCAATCCCGGTTTTGGCATTCGTATAAACAATGGGGAAATCTAATTGCTCCTCAGTGGCGTCAAGGTCAATAAACAGGTCGTAGACTTCATTCAGCACCTCCTGTATCCTGGAGTCGGGCCTGTCGATTTTATTTATGACCAGTATTGGAGGCAGGTTAAGTTCAAGCGCCTTTTTCAGGACAAATCTTGTCTGAGGCAATGGCCCCTCTGAAGAATCAACTAACAGCAGTACCCCGTCTACCATCTTCATGATTCTTTCTACCTCACCTCCGAAATCCGCATGTCCCGGGGTGTCGACTATATTTATTTTCACGCCGTCGTATTCAACGGCAGTGTTTTTTGCCATTATGGTAATTCCCTTTTCCCGTTCCAGGTCGATATTGTCCATGACCCTTTCCTGCACCTTTTCATTGGCGCGAAAGATTCCGGCCTGCTGCAGCATTCCGTCCACAAGGGTTGTCTTCCCGTGGTCGACATGGGCAATTATGGCGACATTCCTAATATCCTCACGTTTCATAATATCTCCTTATTACAATAAATAATATACAGCCGTTTTTCACAAACCGGTCAGCTTCTCGAAATCTTTTTATTGATTATAAAAGAATACCGCGAGGTGAGATTATGAAAATACGACTAATGAGTAGTATAAACTATTTTTATGTGATAATACTATCTCAACACTGCTTCAAATTCCCCTGTACTAAAGATCAGCATAAATCCTGCCGATAAGAGTACTGAAATGCCGGACCCATAATCTGCCGGATTTAAAAAGAAATTCAACAAGCAACAGGATAAATGCAAAGAAAATCAGAGGATGAAAAAAAAGAAATTAGGCGAACTCCTCATAAATGAGGGGCTAATTACAGAGGAACAGCTCGATAACGCGCTTACTCTCCAGAAAGGGAAAAACAAGAAGATCGGCAAAGTCCTCATTGAATTAGGCTATATAAACGAGGTGCAAGTTGCTGAAATTCTGACAAAACAGCTCTCACTGAAATTAGTTGACTGCGATAAACATAATCCGTCAAAAGAAGTGCTTTCCCTTGTGCCAAAAGCAACTGCCGAGCGGAAACTGGTTCTCCCCCTTGAGCAGAACGGCAGAGTCCTGATGATCGTCATGGCCAACCCCCTTGACTGGGAGACCATAGAGGATCTTTCATTTGAGACAGGCATGAGGATTACCGTCGCTATTTCATCGGAAAACAACATACTTAATGCAATAGAGCGGCTTTACGGTTCTGCAGATGATACCTGGGATGTGCTCAAGGAATTGCCGTCATACGACGGGGTTGAATTTGTTAAAGAGGAAGTTGACGATGAGAAGCAGCAAGTCAGCTTCCAGTCCCTCTATCAGAACAGTGAAGCGCCTCCCATAGTCAGGCTTGTAACCATGATTATTGCTGATGCGGTAAATTACGGCGCAAGCGATATTCATATTGAACCGAGAGAAAAGAATGTGCAGGTGCGCTACAGAATGGACGGCGCCCTGAAAAATATACAAAGCTATCCAAAGCAGATTCAGGATGCCGTTATTTCAAGGATAAAGATCATATCGAATCTTGATATAACAAACAGAAGATTCCCCCAGGACGGCAGGAGCGCCTTGCGGCTTGAGAAGAAAAATGTGGATCTCAGAATATCAACCTTGCCTTCAATTTACGGCGAAAAGGTCGTTATCAGACTGCTTGATCCCACAACAGGACTTATCCCGCTCAGCAAATTAGGCATTTCAAAACATATCCTGAAGCCCCTCATTGAGGTATTCAGTCAGCCGCAGGGGATGCTCCTTGTTACAGGCCCTACAGGAAGCGGGAAAACCACTACACTGTATTCAATCCTGCAGCAGCTTCGAACTGAAACCAAAAACATTATTACTCTTGAAGACCCTGTAGAATACAAACTTGCGGAAATAACCCAGGTCGGAATAAATGACGCCATTGGTTTTACGTTTGCCAATGCGCTTCGTTCCGTGCTCAGGCAGGATCCGGATATTGTAATGGTCGGAGAGATCAGGGACATTGATACAGCAGAGATTGGGGCAAGAGCAGCCCTGACCGGCCACTTTGTATTAAGCACCCTGCATACAAACGACACTGTTTCCACAATCTCACGGCTGATAGATATCGGTTTAGAACCTTTCCTGGTTACTTCGGCTGTCTCCGGAGTTATTGCCCAGAGACTCATAAGAACTATATGCCCTGCATGCAAGACCATGGTTTCGCCGCCGGAAGAAGCAGGCAAATTTAATCTTCCGCCTTTAACCGGATACTACAGCGGAAAGGGATGCGACAAATGCAATCATACCGGATATAAAGGCAGGGTCGGCGTCTATGAGCTCATAAAAATGGACACGAAACTCAAGCGGTTGATATCGAAGAGTTTTACTGAAGACGACCTCTGGGAGTGTGTAAGGGAATCCGGCACCAAAACAATGTTTGAAGACGCATGGTTAAAAATACAGGAAGGTATCACAACTTTTGACGAGGTAATCTCTAAAATTCCTTTCCAGGAAATCACGCCCGAAGAAAAAATAATTGAACCTGTTTCTATTTGAAAACCCTGATCTTTTTCCCCTGCCGTTTCAGCCTCCGTTCCCGTTTTCCTGATTCATGAATATAAAGTTCTTTTTCCTCCGGGTATAAATCAAACAGCTCCTGCCAGAACACTATGGAATTGGCAATATACACGGGGTTATAAATTCGCCGGGATTTCTTCATCAGGGCACAGCCGTCTTTGCCATTATCTGTATATACCAGGCCCGCAACCTCTCCGCTCCTGCTCACATGAGGCTCAAACGGGAAAGTCATGCAATTCAGGGAGCGCCTGGACCTGCGGCAGTTTGCGGGGACAGGGCATATCGAAAAAACATAGTACGAAGCTGATTCTTCTATCATCTTCCGGATAGAATCATTCCTTACAGGCACTTTCTTCCAGAACTTCCCGTTTTTCCCGTGCCGGTTAAACTCTTCATGAAACAATACCGGAACAATGCTCTCGTTATCACAGCAAAAAGGTATACCGTTGTTTTTCGGAGCACACAGTTTGCCGCAATCGAAATCAATCATTCGAATGGACAACAGCCTCTGAAATCTCCGGAGTTTTTTTTCTGTAATTCTTTGTTTCATTTATTTATATCGGAGAAAAAAGTCCGGGATATGTTTCTAATTATCAGACTGTTCCTGAATCCGGTTTATATAAAGGGGAAGCGATGCTTCATGTCTTCCGTCAATAGCCAGATCAATTGAATATTCACAGCATTCAGGGAATTGAAGACGCTGCAGATTCAGAACAATATTTGTCGCTATAGAAGTAACCGGCGTGCTTTTGAATTGAACGTTTATATTAGCTTCAACCGGCTTAATAATTGCATTGCCGTCTTCATCGCCAATACTTATCCTGATTTTATGTTCACCTTCTTCTATTTTCAGAAAACGCATTCTAAGGGCAACTGTACATGAAGGATACATAACCGGTGTCTCCTTAGTCCGGATTGCATCAAATGTACCGAGGATATTCAGTTTGCCCTGATAATCAGTAGCAGCATCACAAAGCACAAAAAGTTCAACATTCATTTTTTAGCTCCTTTTCCATGGATATATAAACCATGCTTATTTCTCTGATTCAGAGAGCCTTTTCTATAACGCCAATGGCATTAATTTAAACCGGGCGCTTGTACTGTTACGGTAAGTCTACTCAAATACAAAGAGGATTGCAAACCATATTGGAAAATTCATGAAGTGCTTAACTCTTATTTTTTTATTAACATTCCAGAATGGCAGGACTTGCTTCCCAGGCTCAAAAGGCCTTTTAATTTATAAACAGACTCTATTTAAACTTCCTGAACACCAGCACTGCATTAACCCCGCCAAAGCCGAATGAATTCGATATAGCGATATTAATATTCCTGTTTATTGCAGATGTAACATAATTCAGATCACATTCCGGGGCAGGGTTCTCAAGATTAATCGTTGGAATAATGAGCCCTCTTTTTATTGAAATTGCTGTTATTGCCGCCTCAACAGCTCCTGCAGCGCCGAGCATGTGGCCTGACATGGACTTGCAGGCGCTTACGTAAACATCATTTGTCCGCCTGCCGAATACTTTCCTGATTGCCCTGGCCTCTGCTGCATCGCCAAGAGGAGTTGATGTAGCATGGGCATTTATGTATTCAACTTCATCTGCATTTACATTTGCATCGTTTAAGGCTTTTTTAATTGCAATTGCCTCGCCGGCGCTGTCAGGCCTTGTTTGATGGAAGGCATCGGAAGATGTCCCGTATCCTGCAAGTTCAGCATAAATTTTTGCGCCTCTTTTTAATGCATGGTCTATCTCCTCAAGCACAAGGATTCCCGCGCCTTCGGCTATCACAAACCCGTCTCTGTTTCTGTCAAAGGGCCTGCTTGCCTTCCCGGGTTCATCATTCCTTTTTGAAAGAGAGCCTGATGAACCATAACCTCCAACAGCCATTTTGCACAAAGGCGCTTCCGAGCCTCCGGCAATTGCAATATCAATTTCATTGTGCCGGATCATTCGGAAAGCCTCGCCGATTGCATTGGTTCCGGATGCACAGGCAGTGGATATGCCGAGTGCAGGCCCTTTTATGCCTGATCTCATAGACACATAAGAAGAGGCCATATTTATCGTACTTGAAGACATCAGATATGCTGAAAAAGGTTTGCCTTTTAAAAGATGTCTTTCCAGGGCCTTTTCCATACTCGTAATTCCTCCCCTGCCTGAGCCGATGACGATTCCTGCAGGGGCGTATTCCCATACGCCCCTGCTGCTTATCAGCCCTGCATCTTCACAGGCCATTAAATAAGCAGCGGCAGCATAGTGAATAAACGGATCAAGCCTGAGAATATCTTTTTCGGGAAGATATTTTTCAGGCTTGAACTCTTTTAATTCCCCGGCAATCCTGCAAGGCAAACCGGAGGAATCAAATTTTGTTATATAGCCGACACCTGAAATCTTTCCGGCTAAATTATCCCAGGTAGTTTTAATACCGTTGCCAAGCGGCGTCAGGGCGCCGATACCGGTGATCACAACTTTCCTCATTGCCTGGTTATATTACCATAAATCAGTTATAGAAAATTTTGCATTCAGGGGGTTATTATACATGCATGTTCAAAGTTGAAAATGCCATATAAGTTTTCAAAAACCGGAGAGTTAAGATGCTGAAATCAAAAAGCAGTTCCAGTAAAAAACTTACCCACATCGACAGAGGAGGCAGGGCAACCATGGTTGATGTCAGTAATAAACCGGAAACCCGGAGAGAGGCTGTTGCAAAAGGTGCTGTTTATATGAACGAAGAAACACTGGGTCTTATAACCGACAGGAAAATCGCTAAAGGCAATGTCTTTGAAACAGCGAGGCTTGCAGGCATTATGGCGGCAAAAAGAACTTGCGACCTTATACCGTTATGCCATCAGCTTAATCTCGCATCTGTTGCCGTTGATTTTAAAGTGGACAGGAAAAAGAATAAAGTTGATATAGAGGCAAAGGCGAAATGCGCGGGACAGACAGGGGTGGAGATGGAGGCTTTAACAGCGGTCTCGGTTGCGGCCCTTACGATTTATGATATGTGTAAGGCTGTGGACAGGGCCATGGTTATCTCCGACATTAAGCTCATGGAAAAACGGGGTGGAAAAAGCGGGGAATGGAAGAGATAAAATCTTAAAGGCTGTACTGCACCCGAACTTAATCATCTACTCCTTTGTCTGTCATTCCCGACCCCCAATCGGGAATCCAGGGGGAAAAGGGAAGAGATAAAAAAAGGTTCTTTCTCATTTCAAGTGGGTAACGATATAATAGCGGAAAAGTGAGGAGTAAAAAGAGATGGAGGTAATAGAGGGTTTATTTGAGAAAGCGTTAAAATTAGAATCACCTTGGCAAGTGTTGTATTGCGAATTATTTTGACTGAAATAGTCAAATTATAATAACCCGAATATCTTTGGATTAATCCATTCATTTTCCTTCAAAACCCTTCAATTTAGGGTGAAAGGGTTCCGAAGGAAAATGAATTTATCAGGTTACTTTAATTTGAATAAAACCCCCCTTTTTGAGACAGTTTAATGTGCAAAACAACAAGGAAGGACAAAGTATATATGGCTAAAGAATAGAGCCAACCTAAGCGTGCAACAAAGAGAGACACTGGGGGTAATAGAGTCAATGCCACGGATGAATTTAAAGACAGTAAGGGCAATGCAGATAAGAGAGAACTTTCAGGAGA